>JAQUJJ010000022.1 GCA_028681035.1 Candidatus Cloacimonadota bacterium | reverse complement strand
GTCAAAGTAAAGGTGGGGGGGGGGGGGGGGGGATTAAGGATTCAGTCTCTTTCACAATTCTGAGTTTTGTGATTCTCCTTTACTCTTTTGCTCTTTGTAAATATCATTCTTTGCTTTTCTCGCAGTTCTTTTCTATCAAGTGTAGGTGTCATTGGCTATATCTGTTTAGCTGGATTTGGGTTGTATAATGTGATGATAAACTTTGCGGCAGGCAGTGTCCAAATCCCTTATGGATAGCTGACGTCCCCGTCGGCTCTGGCTGCGCCATCTCTAAACTAAAACCCATCCTAGGAGTAGCTTCCTAAACACCAATCTCCTGATATAAACTGAGAGTCATTCATAGCTTGGAAAGCTGTCTCCGACGGGGACGTCGGAGCTCCAAAATACTGCCCTTGCTTCAAGCTCAGGTCTTGCAGACGAGTTTCCCACGTGATTCCCACGTGGCGACGTGGGGGTTACGTGGGATTTACATGGTGTTTAGGTGATAGTGCAGCAAGGGATGAACTTGTTTGGCTAGAAATATAAGCATAGATCAAGCAGCAGATATTGACAAATATATGCACTTGGCAAAGCTTGGTTCTCATATGGAAAATGTAAGCGTATTCAGCGTATTTGAGGTAACCCGGCACATAAGACAAGTGATAGAATCGTCACTGGAACCCCTCTATGTGGCAGGGGAAATCTCTAACTTTACACATCACAGTTCTGGGCATATGTACTTTAACTTGAAGGATGAAAATGCCACTCTGCGTTGCACCTTTTTTAAGAATACTAATTACCGCCTAGATTTTAAGCCCGTAGAGGGGATGCAGGTGGTATGTTACGGTAGAATTACCGTGTTTGAAAAAGGCGGAACCTATAACCTGAATGTGCAAAACATGACACAAGCAGGGCTGGGAGCGATGCAGCAGAAGTTTGAAGAGCTGAAGCGTAAGCTAAACAAAGAAGGGCTTTTCGATGCTGTTCACAAGCAGCCTATTCCAAAATACCCCAATAAGATAGGCATCGTAACCTCCCCCACCGGTGCGGCTTTACAGGATATAAAGAATATCATTATCCGTCGCTATCCTGTCGAGCTACAAGTTTATCCCGCTGTGGTTCAAGGAACTGACGCACCCGCTCAGATAGTAAACGGCATAAAGTATTTTAATCAGATGCAGGAAGTGGATTTCATTATTGTAACCCGTGGTGGCGGTTCTCAAGAAGATTTGTTCTGTTTTAATGATGAAACACTGGCGAGGACTATCTTCGCCTCCAGGCTACCAGTAATCTCTGCGGTGGGACACGAGATAGATTTTACGCTGGCAGATTTTGTGGCAGATTTGCGTGCACCTACCCCCTCAGCGGCTGCGGAGCTTGCCGTACCCGATAAGAAGGATTTACTTGCGCTCTTATCCTCTCTTGCCCGCAGAATGGATTTGGCTAAACAAAAAGAGTTAAGCGCATACAAACAGAACTTGGCTGAGATGCAGCTTTCGCTTTCCCGCTATCACCCTGAAAAGCTGTGGCAAAGCTATCAGCAGCGCTTTGATATGGCGAGCATGGGCTTGTATTCTGCAGTTAGTATGGTTCAGCAAAAACAGCAACGCCTAGAGATGATAGCACAGCGCAGTTTATCCAGACTGCAAAGCCTTTTTGAGCTTAACCTAAACCAAGCAAAAAGTAACTTAAAGCAGACAGAGCGAGACCTAAACTTTAATATGAATGATACGATTGAAACATATAAAACAAAGCTGGAACATGCTGCTGTACTGATGCAACAGCTTTCACCCCGCAAAATACAAAGCAAGGGCTGGATCATGGCTTTCAAAGATGGAAAAGTGCTAAGCTCGGTAAAGCTACTTAAGGTGGACGATGAGATAAAACTAAGCTTTGTTGATGGCACAATAGATACCAAGATAAGCAAGATAGAGGAACATACTTGAAGTATTACCTTACATTGCTGCTGTTAATTGTATCTATAGCATCATATAGCGAGGTGCGTTCGGTATGGGTTCTGCCCTGGGATATCACCTCCCCGGAAAGCATAGATACCATGATTCAAACAGCAGTGGAAAGCAATCTAAACGAAATCATGGTGGAAGTACGCTATCGTTCGGATGCACTGTATGATACTTCCATTGCTGCCGCCTTGTTTCCGAATCCCGAACCCCGCAGCTATATCCTCCCTAACAATGGTTTTGACCCGCTAAGCTACATAATTAGCAAAGCTCATGCAGAAAAGTTGCTGGTACATGCTTGGGTGATTGTGTTCAATGCCACGCCGCTGGAGCCAAGTCTTGTTGCCAAAAACTACATCTATACAGAGCATCGTGATTGGCTTACCCGTAATGAAAATGGAAACACTCATAATGGAAATAGCCAGTTTGGGTATTTCATAGATCCAGGAGTGCCGGAAGTTCAAGATTATCTGATTGGTGTTTTAAGCAACCTTGTGGCAGGCTATCCGGAGTTGGATGGATTGCATTTGGATTATATCCGCTATCCAGACATTCATTTAGGCTACCATCCAGTCTCTGTTATGCGTTATCTGGAATATTGCCGGCAAAATGGCGATATCACTTACAATGAATGGCGTATTATGCAGGTTAGCACCTTTGTGCAGCGGGTAAACGCCCAGGTTAAAAGTATCAATCCCTATCTTATCTTAAGCGCAGCCGTGTTTGCAGATATCGCTGATGCCAATGTAGCATATGCGCAGGATTGGACATCGTGGCTGCAACAGGGCTTTGTGGATAGGATTTATCCCATGGCTTACAGTGTGAAGTTTAATACTTACAAGCAGCAATTGGAACGTATGAAGTTAGTTGGCAAAGATGATAAAATCATCATGGGTTTACGAGCTTGGGACGAAGGCGGTAGAAGCTTAGCTATCAGTGGCGGTGCAGCATATAACGTTAGCGATATCGCCAGTAGAATCAGCTACGCACGTCAACAAGGCTTTGGCGGCATTGCCTTATTTAGCTATCCCGGCTTAAAAGTGGGATCTGCCTGGAAACAACTAACTAAACTGAGCTATCCGTACAAGATTTTACAAGTTATACCCCTCAAAACTACAGAGCTTATTGATATGCCAGATAGCTGGATAAGTGAGCTGCAAGGCGCACAAACAACTTATTCACCTAAGTCTGCTGTGTTTTCTGTCCACAGCGAAGCTGATGAATATATTATTGATATCGATGTCCCCAGTGAAGGGCGTTGGCGTTGGGAAATAAGCAATGATGAGCTGCTCTATTACCGCTACCGCTATTATCTGGAAGGTCAGAATCGGGATTATTGGAATGGCTCGCTGAATAGCAGGGCAGACCTTGCGGAAGTACATTTGATAGAGCCAGGCAGCTATAACGTGCGCTTATTCAGAGAGGATACAGAGGATAGCTATACTTCCCCTATTACAATTGAAGGATTAGCAAAGCCATGAGTGCCCTCTCCAAACAAGCGGGAATGCTTTCTGCAACAGAGTTCTTTCGTTTCTTTGTAAAAAGCATCGTGGGCATTGCGCTGGCGCGCTTGATTACCCCCGCCGAATTGGGTAGCTACCGTCAGTTATTCCTTATTTATAGCACCTTCTCCACACTTTTACTGCTAGGAATACCGCAGAGTTTGCTAT
This sequence comes from Candidatus Cloacimonadota bacterium, assembly GCA_028681035.1. The sequence goes on along the minus strand of JAQUJJ010000022.1, from coordinate 31,375 downwards.
ACTTTCTGCCCAAAAGCCAAACTGCCGAAGATCAGAAGAAGATTATCAGCCGCACCCTGAATATAGTTTCGCTACTTGCTCTGGTATTCGCAGTTGCTATCTTTGCTTTGAAAGGGTTCATCGCTGTTAAGTTTAACAACCCCAGCTTGGAATCTCTTTTGCTTATTTACGCTATCTACCCACTGTTTATCTTTATCACGCAGTTGTTCAGTAGCATCATGCTAGGCTTGAAACGCCCCTTGCAAGCAGCTAAGTTTACTCTCTTTGCAGTGCTTACGGACTTCGTGCTGATCTTGGGTGTGGCGTATTTTACCAAAAATCTGGAACTTATCGTTTGGGCAGTAATTGTTTCCGCATTTCTGCAATGGCTGTATGCACGCATTAAGTTGTGGCAATTTAACAGCCCTGTTTCATCCAGCCTGTTTGAAGGTTTTAGGGGACAGCTTGAGTATTCTATCCCCTTGGGCATTTCTTCCATAATCGGGATTCTGGGTGTGCAGCTTGATAAGTTTATGATTTCCGGCTTCTTTGGGCCAGAGCAGTTTGCCGTATTCTCAATTGGTGCTATGGAGCTTCCCCTCATAGGGATTCTGGCTAATTCGGTAAATTCCATCTTGCTCCCCCACCTTAGTTCGGGCGATCCCAAGCTGATGGGAGAGCTGTATAGCGGTGCAGTACGTAAAAACGCACTTATCGTATTTCCTCTTGCTGCTTTGTTTTATATGTTTGCTGAGCCGATTATAGTTTTCCTCTACGGGAGCATTTATGCTGAAGCAGCCCTCTACTTTAAAATATACTTACTTATCCTCCCTTTGCGTATTGCCACTTATGGAATAATCTTCCAAGCCTATGGTAAAACCAAGGTGATAATGCTGAATGCTTTGTTTATGCTTTCCATGAATATAGTTATGAACTTCATCTTGATTAAAGCTATGGGCATGAAGGGTGCAGCCTATGCAACGGTGTTGGTTACATGGTTATCCGTTGGTTTATACCTAGTGATGATGAAGACGTTTCTGGGGCTGCGATTACGGGATTACTTCCCATTGGGTAAAGTGTTTAGGACGGCAATATCTACCCTTGTTGCAGCTCTGATATGCCTGCCCTTGCTGCATATAACCGATATCCCGTTTGTTAACATGATGATTGGCGGGATATTATTCACGATACTTTATGTGGTGGCTGGAAGATTGATTGGTGCCATTCTTAGCTGCGATGTAGAGCTGATGCGGAGCATTGTTATAGATGCACTGGCAAAGGTGAAACGATGAAGAAACTGCTATACATATCCTACCTTTTTCCACCGGTTGGTGGCTCCGGAGTACAACGCAGCTTGAAGTTTGCCAAGTACCTTCCTGAGTTTGGCTGGGAACCTATTATGCTAGTAGCCAATCACCGCTTCTTAAAACAACCTAAGGATTATAGTTTATTAACAGAGGTAAACCCTAAACAAGCCCGATATAAGACCTTTATGCCAGACGTCCGCTGGATGTACAAGCTTCTCTGGGGCTTAAGATTGCATAAGGTGGTGGATTGGATTAACCGTTATTGCTTTATCCCTGATGCCGATATCCTCTGGCTCCCCTTCGCTAAACGTAAGTTAAACCAGGTATTGCGTGAACACAAAATAGATATGGTATTTATCACCGCTCCGCCGTATTCCGTTTTGTTTTTGGGAGAATACATAAAAAAGAAGTATGGAATTGACTATTGTGTGGATTTCCGTGATTTATGGACATTAGGCGTAGGTGTGGCAGATAACCCACCCTCTAAAAGGATAATGTACAAGACAAGCTCTTGGGAAAAGAACATCTTAATGCAAGCAAAGCAGGTAGTTTACGTAAACGATACTATGGTTGAAAAGGCATTGCAAGCCTATCCCTTTCTAAACCGCACAAAGCTAAGCAGTATCACTAATGGCTATGATGAGACAGATTTTACAGATGCACTTGTATATGTACCTAGAGATAAAATGCACATTGTCTTTACCGGTTCGTTGTATGGACGTTTTCAGCCAGACTGTATTTGGCAGGCAACAACTGAACTTGTAGAAAGCGGAAATCTATCCGCGGATAAGCTTTGTTTTGATATTTATGGAGCGAATACGCCCAGTTTTGTGTTAGGCAGTTATGCTGGTAATCCTACTATAACTAGCATGGTAAATATCCATGGCTATTTAGCACACCCCCAAAGCATAAACCGAATCTGTAGTGCTGATGCCCTACTGCTACTCTCACCTGTTGGGAAAGGCTCGGATGCCGAAAGTCACTCCAAGCTTTATGAATACATGCGCAGCGAAAGACCTATATGGGCAGTTGTTGGTTTGAAGAGTATCGGCGCAGAGATTCTGCAGCAAAGCGGAACAAGCTTTATTGCCGATTCATCTTCTCTGGCAGCGATTAAATACACTCTATTACTGCTCTACGATAAATGGAAAGCGGGAGAATTGCATGTACTGCCCGATACAGAGTACATCAGTAGTTTCGAACGCAGGGCATTAACCGCTAAGCTTGCACAGGTGCTTGATTCCGCTGTTGAGGGTGCAAAATGAAGGTTCTACTTATCCCTTCATGGTATCCATATCCAGGGCTGCCTCACGCAGGCAGGTTCTTTATAGAACAGGCTGAGGCTTTAGCTAAGCATCAAGTGGCAGATATAACCCTATTAAACTGGGGACAGAATGAATACCAGCTTGCGCTGCGTCATCCCATGCAATGCCTGCGGAAACTTAGTCATTATGCCAAAGCAGGTTCGGATTGCAGACAGCTTAGTGCTAATTTACTAGAATTGCGTATTCCCCACCTTAGCTGGACAAGCTATATCAACAAAGGCAATATCGATGCTTTGATTGATAAAATAGTACTCCCCGAAAAGCCAGATATAATCCATGCTCATGTTACTTTTCCTGCTGGATATGTAGCCTATAAACTAAGCCTAAAACTGGGGATACCCTATATTATTACCGAACACAGCGGACCTTTCCCCTTTCCTGAATTCATAAGTAGGTATGGTGTGTCTCCGCTGATAAGCACGCCACTGAAGGCAGCAAACAAGATACTGGCAGTAAGCTCTTTTCTTCAACAAGAAATACTGTCTAAAGCTGGCATTCATGCTGAAGTCATCCCAAATATGGTTGATACAGCTTTCTACCAACCGTCTAAACAGCCACTTGTAAACAAGCAATTCAGACTGTTTGCGTTATCTTCATTAATAGATTCCAAGGGAGCTTGGGATTTGATAGAAGCGGTGAAGATATTGCGAGATAAGGGGCTGGATTTTAACCTCTTCTGGGGTGGAGCTGGTTATTTAAAACACAAACTGACACGATATATTAAGATGCACAATCTAAGCACCCATATAAGGCTTTTGGGGCAGATAAACCAAAACGAGGCATTATATCAATACCAGAATTGCGATTGTTTTGTAATGCCAAGCCGAATTGAGAGTTTCAGTATAGTGCTTATCGAATCAATGGCTTGTGGCAAGCCTGTTGTAGCGACAGATTGTGGAGGTCCAAGGGATATTGTAAATGATTTAAGTGGACTGTTAGTAGCTGTAGGAAACCCTCAAGCAATAGCCGAGGGAATAGTAAAGATGTATGGACGCTACTTAAACTATAGGACTGACTTTATCCGAAATAATTGTATCACTAATTACAGCCATGATTCCGTTTGTACGCAGATCGAGCAAGTGTATAAAAAAATACTCAGCTAAGCGTTTAGCACATCCTGAATAGTAGATATCAGTTCTTCTCGCATGAAAGGTTTTTGCAAGGTAGCTTTAGCTCCCAGTTTCTGAGCAAGAGGTAAGTAACTATCTGGACCAAACTTCCCACCCCCACTCATGGCAATGATTTTGAGATTGGGACTTAAAGTAAGTAAATCCTGAATGGTTTCCAACCCCTCTTTATCTGGCATGATAATATCAGTGAGCACCAAATCCGGTAGAAACTCCGTACATACTTCCACAGCTTGATTTCCATCTCCAGCTTGGCGGACATCATATCCCGCTCTGGAAAGCATTTGTACCAATACGTTGCGAAAGCTGCTGTCGTCTTCAATAACCAATATCTTCGTCATTTATTTATTCCTTACCTTTGCTAATTAGTCACTTTGTAAGAACCAAGAGTGTAATAACTCTGTATAGCGTCAAACTATCCGATAAGCTTAGTTTGTAAAGGAGATTTTGCGCATTTTTAGAATATCTTCATGCACTTTGTTGAGGAATTTCTACACTTAAACTAAAAAAGGACATCCATAAGGATGCCCTTCAATAGGCTGGTGGCGAGGCCCAGAATCGAACTGGGGACACAAGGCTTTTCAGGCCTCTGCTCTACCGGCTGAGCTATCTCGCCGTGACCAACGCATGGACTTTGAAACACTATATTTTGTCAAGCTGAAACTAACATTATGGGAATATTTCATCCCAATATGCTACTTTCTTCTGGGTCTGCTGCTTGGTTTACCACCTGGTCTGCTGCTTGGTTTGCCACCGGGTTTACTCTTAGGGCTACTAACGCTTGCTTCCACTTGAATGCCTTTGTATTTATTACTGTTAAAAGCTTTTAACAGTTTTGCTTCATACTCTGCATCCAGATCAATCAAGCTGTAGGTATCGTAGATATTAATCTGCCCGATTTCTATGCCGCGAGATACATTGAGTTTATTTATATACCTCATAAGCTCGCGTTTATTCATGTCCACATTATAGCCCAAGTTCAACCTAAAAGTCTTGAATGTAAATTGTTTCTTAATTTCGTCGTTATTCTTGTCGCTGCCATAAGGAGCTTTGCTTCTTGGGCTTCGCTCACCGCGAGGACTTCTTTCTTCGGTGATTTCCAATTCTCGTATATCTTTGTAATAGCTAAGGAAACGGTTAAATTCAATGGACACAAACCTCTGGATAAGCTCTTCACGAGTCATCCACCCAAGTTTCTTGTACACCGCCGGAAGGAACGATTCTATTTGTTCAGTACTCACTTCCACTCTTTCTACAGTATCAATGAAATTGAACAGTTGTTTTTCGCATATTTCTCTGCCTCCGGGAATCTTGGCGTAAACAATATCTCTGCCCAAGCGTTTTTCAATCGCCTTTAAGGCACTTATTTCCTTGCTATGGATTATTGTGATAGATATACCACTTTTCCCTGCACGTCCTGTGCGTCCAGACCTATGTATGTACGCATCTGGTTCTGTGGGAGCATGGTAGTTTATGATATGAGTTAAATCATCCACATCCAAACCACGAGCAGCCACGTCTGTAGCAACTAGTAAACGTACATATTTACTGCGAAATCTACCCATCACCAGTTCTCGTTGCCCCTGAGATAAATCTCCATGCAAAGCATCTGCATTATAGCCATCATGTTGAAGTTTATCGGCAATTTCCTGAGTCTCATTACGTGTCCTGCAAAAGATTATCCCATAAATCTTGGGGCTCATATCGGCAATCCGTTTTAACGCTAAATACTTATCTCTGGCTTGTACACGGTAGAAGAAGTGGCTAATGTTATCAGCACCTTGGTGTTTGTTTCCAGCTACTATATGGTGTGGGTTTTTCATAAAGCTTTTTGCGAGTTTATCCACTTCAGCGGGCATAGTAGCGGAAAAAAGCATAGTCTGTTTTGTGGCGGGAGTGTGGCTCATGATATTGAACAAATCTTCTTTAAAGCCCATGTTTAGCATTTCATCGGCTTCATCCAAAACCAGAATACCGATGTTCTCAATTTTAAGCACTCCTTGGCGAATCATATCAAAAACTCTTCCAGGAGTGCCGACAACGATATGTACACCGGCTTTTAAAGCATCTTTTTGTTTATAGATGGGCGCGCCGCCATATACGGCAGTGATTTTGATGCGAGGCATAAACTTGGCATAATCTGTAAAGTCGTTAGCTATTTGAATGCAAAGCTCTCTGGTGGGGCAAAGAATTAGCGTTTGCACGGCAAGTTTCTCAATATCTGTAAGGCTTAAGACGGGAAAACCAAAAGCAGCAGTTTTGCCTGTTCCTGTTTGGGCAAGAGTAATTAAATCTCCATCATTTTCGAGTAGCCAAGGGATAGTAAGTTCCTGCACCTCAGTGGGTGACACATAATTAAGAGCTGCTGCGGCTCTTTGCAATGGTTCGGGTAGGGTGATATCTGTGAATTTTAACACTAAGTGGTTCCTTTTATTTGATTTTGGGACATACTCTCAGGAATAGCGAATTTGTAAAGATAATAAAATGTAAGCCTTGAATCTAAGCACAATTAGCTTGACTTTTTTTCATCTCTCTTGTAATTGTCTTGTTATGAAAAAACTGGGAGTTCTTAAACAAACATGAGCGAAAAGAAGAAGGCAACAGTTGTTCTTGGTGGAGGCTCTGCCTTGGGTCTTGCGCACATTGGTGTGCTGAGTGTTCTAGAACAGCATTATGAGATTAACGCTATACTTGGTACCAGTATGGGGGCAATCGTAGGCGCATTATATGCAGCGGGGATGAGTATCGCGGAGATTTTGGAGATAGCTGGCAGAAATAGCAATGCTAAGATATTCTCACCATTGAATCTTGATAAGCATATTACGGGAATATTTGACGGCAGCTATATGCTAAAGCTTTTTAATGAATGGACTTCGGAAGCACTAATTGAAAATGGAGTTATTCCTTATATGGCTTGTGCCTACGATCTCAAAAGCCGCAGCACCATCCTCTTTAACCGTGGCAAATATGCAGATGCCATGCGTGCATCATCATCGTTACCTTTAATCTTTGCACCCTACACTTTTCATAACTACATCCTTGTTGACGGCGGAATAGAGCATCCTTTACCACTTAGCTATACTGGTTTATTTACTAGCGATTTAGTAGTTGCCGTTAATGTATTACCAATGGTAGAGCACCAGGCAAAGTTGGTGGAGTTCAGCACGGTGAATAAGCATAAGAAGAAACTTAGTTTCCGTTCTGAGATTGTAATGCAATCAGTTTTTCAAAATCAGGCTTCTATGGCTTTGAAGGATATTATAAGCTATGAACCTGATATTGTTATAGATGCAGCTCTACCTGATGGACGAGCTTTTGCTTTCCACAAATCCATTGCTTTTTATGATTATGGTAGAAAACAAGCCATCAAAACGATTGAAGATTACCGTGAACCAAGCTTTCTGGATATCATCCGTAAGCATTATCTCGCCTTGGTGAGTAAAAGTAATAGCATTAAATTGTAAAGAAATACATCAGGACAGATGTTTAGGATTAACAGGTTAACTTGGTTAGGCTGTACTAACTCTATAGTTGCGTATGCTGGCACAAGTAAGTGTGGAGTCGGTGTGGCTGATGTTAGTTTTACTCTTAGCTGATTCTTCTTTAGTCAATTGGACTACACTGGCAGCAAACCATCCCAATCCCCGCTGTAGTCCTTAACACTGCTGAGGATATAGTATATTTTTTAATACTTTTGGTGTTAACGACTCCAGGCTCAATTTCCGAAGTAATATATTAACATCCAATAATACTTGTTTTACCCTTCCAGTGTAGAATAGCTACACTTATCTCGATTGCTCCAATCTCTGCTAACACAGAGGAAAATCCTTGGTGATTCCCACGCTTTTACGTGGGCTTCACGTGGGAATCACGTGGGAATCACCTGAGATTTCAGCAAGTGACCTTTTGGTGTTAATGGCTCCAAACCCACTGTCATTAAAAGTTAACAGGTTATTGGGATAGCGAGTTAGGCTGATAAAATAGGTTTATGATCTCTTAACTCTTGTCAGCCTGACTTTTAGCATTATATTTTATTTCAGCAGGTTCAGAGTCCTACTCTAAGATTAAAGATATTTCTTGACGGAAAACTGAGGATGCAAAATAATAGATTTGATTGGTCGATAGACAAAGTCCAAGCAAGATATATGTACTCACCCTAAGGGGTTTCAAAGTGTTTGTAATGTGTGTTTTAGAAACCTAAGCAAAAGGTTGAGGTAACGGCTAAATAATCCAGGCAAATAATTGTCTTTGGGGCATATAGTGTTTATGGTCTTTATTCTGGGGAGTTCATCCCCTGAACCAATCACTATATTACTACAAGCGAGGAGATTCTCAATGAAAGAAATAATCAATATCCTTTCGCAGGTTGATGGCGGATTAGTTTTAGATGCTGCCACTGGTAGAGGGGATTTCATCCACACCCTGAAACAGAACCTGAAATCTTATACCCAAATAATTGGGATTGATGCATCCGAAAGAAGCGTTGATTATGCTGAAAAAGTATTCCCCGAAAATGATGTGGAAATTTACCGCATGAATCTCGAAGATATAGAGTTTGAAGATAGCTATTTCGATACTGTAACCATCTCCAACTCCCTGCATCATATTGAACATATAGACAAAGTTACGAAAGAGCTGCTACGTGTTTTGAAACCAAATGGATTATTGTTGATCACTGAAATGTACAGCGATGGCGAACAAAGCCCTGCTCAGATTACTCATATTCTGATGCATCATTGGCAAGCTTCTGTGGATAGGCTATCAGGCGTATATCACCAAAACACCTATACTCGCGAAGAACTGCGTGAATTTGCCAACCAGCTCTCTTTGAAAAACCTCGATATCATAGATTTCTATGTGCCCGTGGACAATCCCAGTAAAAATTGTGAGACCTTGGTGCGTAATTGCAAAGACACTCTAAAGCGATTGGAAACGATGCCAGATAGCGAACAACTAATAATTGTAGGGAATACTATGTTAACACGTATATCAGAGTTTGGCTGTGCCAGTGCCAGCCGCTTGTTAATAACCGGATATAACACAAAAAGGAGATAAATTATGCTAATAGAAGACGATATCTTTAGCTTAAGTCAGGCACAATTAAATCGCATGGCAAAAAAGATGGGCATCCCCGGCTATACTCAACTTAAGGGGAATGAACTTGTGTTTAAAATGCTTGAATTTCAGGCTGCACAAGAATGGTTGGCTTTTATAACAGGCTGTTTGGATATTATGGATGATGGCTTTGGTTTCCTTCGTTTCCCAGATAATAACTATAACCCCGGACGCGATGATGTATATGTATCCCTCACCCAAATACGACGCTTTGGTTTAAAAACCGGACACATGATTAGCGGTCCCGTGCGCTCTCCCAAAGAAGGCGAAAAATACTATGCCCTGCTACGTGTGGAATCGATAAATTACATGACACCCACCTGTATGCAAGATTTGCGTACTTTTGACCAATTAACCCCCTATTACCCCACCGATAGGCTAAATCTGGAATTTGAACCCGAGAACTATAGCACGCGCATAGTAAACCTCTTCACCCCCATCGGCAAAGGACAGCGCGGACTGATAGTTGCCGCCCCACGTACTGGTAAAACCATCCTGCTACAAGATATTGCCAACGCTGTGCTTAGCAACCACCCAGAAGTGTATCTTATCGTGTTACTTGTGGATGAACGCCCAGAAGAAGTAACCGAAATGAAGAAGATATTAAAGCCCGGGCAGAGAGAAGTTATCAGCTCCACCTTCGATGAATCCCCCAAGAACCATTCTGCCGTAGCCGAAATGGTGCTGGAAAAAGCCAAGCGTATGGTTGAACTGGGACAGGATGTAGTGATAGTGTTGGATAGCATCACAAGGCTTGCACGTGCCTATAACAATGTAACCCCTTCCAGCGGTAAAGTACTAAGCGGCGGTGTGGATGCTAACGGTTTGATACGCCCCAAGAAGTTCTTTGGCTCTGCCCGTAACACAGAAGAGGCAGGCAGTTTAACTATTATCGCCACTGCGCTAATCGATACCGGCAGTAAGATGGATCAGGTTATCTTTGAAGAATTCAAGGGCACGGGTAATATGGAACTTGTGTTAGACCGTTCTATTAGTGATATGAGGCTTTACCCTGCTATTGACCTTGTGAAAAGCGGCACCAGACGAGAAGAACTGTTGCTTACTAAAAACGAAATTAATCGCATGTACGTCTTGCGAAAATACCTAAAAACAATCAGCCCCATCCAAGGCATTGAAATGCTTCGCAAAAAGATGGCGGCGGCAGAAACCAATCATGACTTACTGAACTCTATGAGTAACTGATGACCAGAACATCCCCGCAAGCAACAAGGAACCTTGTTCTTTTAATTCTATTGCTGTTCATAGCGCTTAGCGCAAGTGCGGCGATAAGAAAGGAATTCACAGACCTCGAGGATCAGTTTCATAAAGGCAAGATTGATGAAGTTCAAGATGCACTGGTAACCCTGAAACCAAATAGCAGCGATGAGCGTGCATGTATCAGCTTTTATACTGCCATGCTAAAGATAAAAAAGACAGACGCAGTAACTGCCCATGAACAGTTGATTGCCAAATACCCAAAAAGCAGTTATGCACAAATGAGTCTGTTGGAACTAGGCAAGCTGCAAATCTTAGAACGCAACATTGAAGAAGCTAAAGCATCGCTGAAGAAAATCTCATCAACTGGCTTGATGGAGAGGTTTTACTGGCTTGGCTTGTGCGCTTGGTGGCAGGATGATTATACTTCAGCCATAAACCATGCAGAGAACTATCTGCGCATGGATGCCAAGGGAGAATACTGCGAGGCGGCACACTATCTGATTGCGGAATGCTATCTATCCCAAAAGAAAGCTTACAGCGCCATTACAACTCTTGGCAAATTGCAAAAGCTGAACCTTCAAGATGTGGATGAACAGTATTTGCTATACAGGCTGGGATTTGCTTACGAGCAGTCTGATAAGCTGAAGGATGCTCTGGGCTATTATCAACAAGGATACGAACTTGATAACTACTCTCAGATTGCTTATCTGATTGAAGACAGATTGTTCGAGATACGCAGCCGTAATAAAAGTGTTGATATTAGCTTTCTTTACCCCTATTCATTATTGCAAATCCCTATCATCACAGAAGAACCTAATACACCGATTGTTACTATTACTCCCGCCCCTCAAACTCCTAAGCCTACTGAAATGCAAACACCTAATGCCCCTGTGAAACTGAAAGCAAAACCCACTGCCGGTTATTGGTTACAAGCTGGCAGATTTTCCTTAGAAGCCAATGCCAATAAACTGGTGATAAACATTAGGCTCTTAAGCCTTCCGGCTGTCTATTATGAAGATGTATCCAGGGGTAAGATATCTTGGGTTGTATTGTGCGGGGCTTTCGAAGAAAAAGCGAAGGCAGAAGCAGCAAAAAGCCAGCTCGTAAGTAGCGATATTAATTGTTTCGTAACCCAGTACTAAAACAATCGAAGGCAGCTTGCAAGAAACAAAACTAACCCCTATGCTCCGCCAATTCTTCGACGTTAAACAAAAACACCCAGATAAACTGGTGCTCTTTAGAATGGGCGATTTCTATGAAACCTTCTTCGAAGATGCACACACGGCGTCCAGAATACTTAATATCACCCTCACTACACGTAATAAAAACGACGATAATCCCATCCCACTAGCAGGCTTTCCCTATCATGCGCTTAGCACTTATCTGGATAAACTGATTAAAGCAGGCTTGAAAGTTGCCATCTGTGAACAAACAGAAGACCCTAAAAAAGCAGTTGGTTTGGTGAGACGCGAGGTTACCGAAATTATCACCCCTGGTGCGGTGTTAGATAACTCGCTGCTAGAAGGCAATGCCAATGTATTCTTGGCGGCGGTGTATTATCAAGACCCGCTACGTAAGATAGGCTTGGCGCATCTAGACCTCTCTACCGGCGAATTCATCTTTACAGAGCTAAGTGCGGCTGAATTAGCCAATGAATTGCAACGCTTTAGACCCGCAGAGATAGTGGTGGATACCCCCGCAAGCGAAGCTTTCATCAAAGCTCTTAAGCTGGAATACGAGCCTACTATCAGCATCTTCGATACTTGGCAGTTTCAAAGCTCCGAAGCAATATCGGTACTGAAGAAACACTTCGGTGTTAGCTCCCTAGAAGCCTATGGAGCGCATAATAAAAGCCTCGGTGCAACTGCCGCCGGAGCTGCCATTGCCTATGTGCAGGGCTTATACAGCTCACCTTTGAAACATATCTCATCTCTTAGCTACTACTCTTTGTCGCATTATATGCAGTTAGACGAGATTAGCAGACGAAATCTAGAGCTTACCCGCTCTATACGCTATGGCAGCAGGCATGGAAGCCTCATCTCTGTGATAGACCAGACAATGACCCCTATGGGTTCTCGCCTATTGCAACAGTGGCTATTGCACCCTCTTATGGATTTGGAGCTAATCCACTCCAGACAAGCCATGATTACAGCATTCATGCAAAAGAGTGCTTACCTGAAAGACCTGCGAACCAACCTGAAAGAAATCGGCGATATAGCGCGTATCACTTCGCGTTTAGGTTCTCTGAGAATCAATCCACGTGAGCTGCTTTCCTTAAAATCCTACCTACTATCCGCCATTCACCTTAAAACTAAGCTGGAAGCATTCGAATGCCCACTATTCCAGAGCTGGACAGTGCAAATGGCTAACTATGATGACATCATTGGCATTATAGACAAAGCAATAAGAGAAAACCCACCTATTACTATTACCGATGGAGGAATCTTTGCTGCTGGCTACAACCCCGATTTAGACGAGCTATTAGTGATTATTCACGATGGTAAAAGCTGGATTGCCAAGCTGGAAGAAGAAGAACGACGCAAAACGGGAATTCCAACTCTAAAAGTAGGCTATAACCGCGTGTTTGGCTATTACTTGGAAGTTACTGCCATGCACAAGAGCAAGGTTCCAGATTATTATATTGCCAAACAAACGCTCACTAATGCAGAGCGTTACATCTCTCCCAGATTGAAGGAATTTGAAGCGAAGGTGCTTTCTTCCGAAGAGAAGATTAAGAACCTAGAATACGAGCTTTACAAAGAACTGAAGGCAACTCTAGCCGAAGCTCTTCCCCGCTTGCAATTGCTTAGCGACCTCATCGCTGAGATAGATGTGTTTTCCACCCTCAGCTATCTAGCTTGGCAAAACCATTATGCCTGCCCTGTCTTCACCGAAAGCAGAGAACTGGAGATTGTGAATGGACGACACCCGGTTATCGAAAAGCTGGTGGAGACCGACGAATTTATCCCCAATGATACCAGCCTGGATTATCCTAACACTTGTATAGCCTTGATTACAGGACCCAATATGGCAGGTAAATCCACCTATCTCCGTCAGGTTGGCTTACTCGTGATTCTAGCTCAAATGGGCAGTTTCGTGCCTGCGTCTAGCATGAGCCTGCCGATTTTCGACAGAGTGTTTACGCGGGTAGGCGCATCCGACAATTTGGCGCAGGGGCAGAGCACCTTCTTAGTGGAGATGATAGAGACCGCCAATATCCTCAATTCAGCAACGGCTAATTCGCTGATTTTACTGGATGAAATAGGACGTGGCACTTCTACCTTTGATGGCTTAAGCCTTGCCTGGGCGATAATAGAACACATTCAGAAATACAAACATGCACTCACTCTTTTTGCCACCCACTATCACGAGCTAACCGAGCTGGAAAACATCTACCCAGACATCAAGAACTATAACGTAGCAGTTAAGCTATGGAACGACGAAATGATTTTTATCCGCAAGATAGAACGCGGCGGTGCAGACCAAAGCTATGGCATCCAAGTAGCTCGCTTAGCCGGTGTGCCAGAAAGAGTTATCCGTCGTGCCAAAGAAATCCTAAAGAACCTTGAGGAACACGAGATTAGCCCCCAGGGTTTATCTGCATCCATCCGTAAAAAGCTAAACAGAGACACCCCTCAGATTGATATATTTGAAGTACTTGCCGAAAAGGCAGGTGAAAACGACCCCATCATAAACGAAATAAAGGATTTGGATATGAACGATTTAAGCCCCGTGCAAGCTTGGCAACGCTTATTGGAAATCCAAACCAGTTTGATTGGAGAATCATGAAAAAGCTCCTTATTCTCACTTTTATTGCCAGTCTTTTCCTTTTTACTTCCTGCGCCACGAATCCTGGAAGTAATGCCGGTAAGGTTAATGGCACAGTTATCCCCACTGATGAGTTTGTAAACTCTTATCGCGGGCACTTTTCTAACTTCAGTTTTCAAGCTGGACGTAGCCCTGATGTGGAAGAAAAGCAGCTTATTTTCAAAGAGACCTGGAAGAATATCACCAAGTATGTGATTCTTAAGGACTATTATCAGAAGTACAAAATCACCGCTAACATGCGAGAGGTTATTGACACTCTCACTACGTCTATACCAGAGCACATTCTTGTTTCACCTGTTTTCATGGTTAACGACGTTTTTAACAAACAGCTATATACTCAATCCCTTTTAACCGACCGCCCCGAAAACCTTTCTGCATTACGCAGGCATTATCAGGAAAATCTGATACCGATTCTGAAACTGAAAGCTAAGCTGGTGGAGAATGAGCTTATTTCATCGGCGGAAAGTAAACAAATAGCCAATATTCTTGCCAGCAATGCAGATTTACAGCTTTTTCTCTTCGACCCTTCTGAAGTGAAGGTGCTAATCAGCGATAATGAGATTACATCCTATTACAGCAAGCACTTGGCAAATTTTAGCTTACAGCCATATCACAAGCTGGCATACAGCCTCGTTCCTGTGGTGCCAGATGCAGACGATAACGCAATCTCCAAAGCACTTGCCGATTCTATTTACTACATGCTGAATACAGGCGTTAGTGCTGAGGATATTATCCATTCCAATCAGGGTATCAGTGGTATTCTTACTTTAGTAAAGCATGGATATGTGAAAACTGTTGATTTACCTTTAGAGATAAGACAAGAGTTTGCCACCCTACGTGATGGAGCTTGCAGCACTGTGCAACGTAGTGAGCTTGGCTGGATAATACATCAAAAAGTGCAAAGCACAAAGACTTTAACAGATTACCAGAGCATCATCGTGCAATCGCTAGCCCGCACAAGCACTCTCGCTGCGCCAGAAACGCTAGCCAGACGCATGATGGAGCTTGCGCTTAGTATCGGGCTAAGCGAAGCAGCTAATGAGTTTGAGCTTCCTTACTCGGCAAGCGAACGCATGGCTGCGGACAGCCTGAATTTCTCTGCGCCAGATGTGAAAGGAGTTATTTTAAAAAAGCTGCGTACAGCGTCTTCCGGTTCTATTTTGGAGCCAATATATTCCTCTGCCCTTTCTGCTTGGATTGTGGTGGAAGTATTGGAAAATCAGACCCAAAACACGAAGAGTTTAGACCAAGTTAAGGATATTATCTCCGCTAAGCTTACGCAGATCAGACGCCACGAACTAAACCTGCAAAAGGCAGAAAGCTGGGCTGCAACAGATAGGCTAATCTCAAGCACACTTCCTCCATCTGTAGCATTAACTAATGCCTCTCTGGAAACCGTTTGGGATAATCAGGAACTTTCGGGCATGTATTATCAGGCGGTTAAAGCCTATCTAGCCAAACAAGACCCGCCCGCTATCGAGCATAAAGGCATCTTGGTGGTGCCAATCGTGCATAAACTGAGCTTTACCAAAGAGAAAGTATCTCCCGCACAAATCCGTGAGACTTATGTGCAAACTCTTCCTGAGAACTGGTTTGAAAAGTGGCTTAATACTAAAGTTGCTGAAGCCAAAGTCTATATCTATAACACCCCATGAGCCAAATAATCCCTATTAACCACCAATTCTTCATGAATCTCGCCCTCTCCGAAGCAAGACAGGCGGCACTGGAAAACGAGATTCCCGTGGGTGCTGTGCTGGTTAAAGATGGAGAAGTAATCTTGAGCGAGCATAACCGTACTAAACAGTATGCCAATCCTTTAGCTCATGCAGAGAAATTGATTATTGACAGAATCATGGCATCAGAGCCTGTGTTCCTCTATGATTATAGCCTATACGTAACCTTAGAACCTTGCTTGATGTGTGCCGGAATGCTTATTTGGAGCAGGCTGGGCACTCTCATCTGGGGTGCGGCAGACCCTAAATCAGGAGTGGTTGGTTCAGTATATAACGTGCTGAACGATAAAAGTTTTAACCACCATCCCAAAGTGATTAGCAGAGTACTGGAGGGTGAATGCTCCCACCTGCTAAGCTCTTTTTTTAAAGAAAAACGACAATAACCGCGGAGAGTTGCCGGAGCGGTTGAACGGGACGGTCTCGAAAACCGTTGTATCCTTACGGGTACCCAGGGTTCGAATCCCTGACTCTCCGCCACTAATATCTTTTCTTCCCCCTTGCAAGCACTGCCCTATCATTGCCCACCCAATGTCCATGTGGAGGGCAATGATAGGGCAATGATAGGGCAATTCAAGCAAGGAAGATTATGGGTACGGAGGCATAATCGTCTCCAAACTTCCTGTAATAGCACTCGCCTCGAGTGCTAGCAGCCGGGGGCGGCTGTTGTTACATATTACCGGCGTCCTGCGCTACCACCCATCCATTGCTTAAACCATAATAATAAAAAAACAGGTACAGGGTTTTAAGCCCATACCTGAGTTCTAATCTTCTAACTTTTTAACCTGTTAACTTGCTAACCTGAGCTAGCTTACTTTAACTCGATTATCAAGAACTTCTGTTTGCGGAAGTTTGCGGAATCGGTAATGGTAAGAACGTTTTGTTCATCAAGCTTTTCCACTTTATATGTGGTGGCAATATGATTGGAAAGTACAGAATAACCTTTCTTAGTGGATGGGAAGGTAATCTGCTGACTATCAAGTAAGTTCATCTCAGTGAATTTATCAGTTACAAGACTGTGGGTAACAGTTGTAACCTTGCCAATACCGAGCAATCCACCCTTGCGATCTACAATACCTTTGTCTATAAGTTCCTTGCGGGTGCCATAAACATAGTATATCTTATTGGCATCTATGCTTTGCTGGGCGAGTGATTTATCTTTATCGCTGATGGTTTGTTCACGTTTTTGAATCTCTTCCTGGCTGGTTTTACGTTCAGCGGCAAGAGTTTCATTCATGATGCCCAGGCGTTGTTGCAGTTCATCCATTATCTTTTCTTTATCGCCTATACTGGCTTTCAGTTTATTTACGATATCTTGAACGCCCTTAAGTTGGCTTTTGGAGTTAGCAAGCTGTTTCTCTAAAGTAGAGATTTTCTTCTTATCGGCTTCAATCTGATCTCGCATATTAACAATAGATGAAACGATGCGTGTGCGTCTGTCGGCAGGAGTAGTTCCTGGTAGCTCTTCATTTGTAAACAGCGAACCGGAAAGGTCTCTATCTAAGGATTCCAAGCTGGATTGAATTTCTCCGATAGTAGAAGTGGAGTTATCGTACAATTCCTTCAACTCTGCATTAGTTTTTAGTAGTTCTTTGGATTTGCCATTGGAGCCCATCCAAAGAACTCCGAAGAGTATCGTTAAGATGACGAGGATGGCGATAATTATAATACTGCTAGCTTTCATGCTTGACTCCTTTTTGTATTCTTGATTATTGGTCAGGAAAATTATAATTGACTTTTATGTCAAGGCAAATAAGGAAATAAGACAAATGACTTTTGCATATTTAAACGCATGGACTCATGAACTTGGGGATTTTTCTGCTTCCATCGAAGCTCTCTTCCAATTGGATGAGCGTCTGATTCTGGTATTAAAGGGTGGGATTAAGCTGTGTTTTGTGCTAAGCGCTAGTGATTCCTTCCCTTACATCACTCAAGATAATATGTTTCTGGACGGTGCCAAAAGTATGATGCAAGGGCTGAAGAATGCACAGATTACGGGAGTATCCATTGCAGAAAGTGATCGTATTCTATACGTAAACATCATGCATAGGGATATTTACCAGCAGAATACAGATTATGTTCTGGTAGCAGAGCTGATGCCTCCCCAGGCAAATGTAATATGGTGTATGAAGAAGGAAGGTAATCTGCAAATAATAGATGCCATGCGTAAATATACTTATGCGGATAATCCACAGAGGCAGGTGCTTGCCGGTTTACCATATATACCACCTAAAACTTCCTTTACTCCGGATAAAGCAGCAGCCAAACCTCCTTATCCGGATGGGAGCTTGGATTGCAATACATACTTCCATAAGAGATTTGAAGAAGTTATCCAAAACCGAAGAACAGACCAGTTGCTACTATCTCAAGCAGCACAACTGAAGCGAGAGATAAAGAAGCTGCAGAAGAAACTAAAGCTACAACATATGGATTTGGCAGATGCAGCCAAGGCGGATTACTGGCGAGATTGTGCAGAGGGATTGAAGCCCAACTTAAAAGCTATCAGCGCAGGGCAGACCAGCTTTACAACCGTAAACTACTTTGATGCAGAGCTAAAAGAGATTACCATTCCCCTGCTTGCTGATAAGAACGCACATGATAATATGCAGCATTACATGAAGAAGTTCCAAAAAGCCAAGAAGGGCTTTGCTATCATCACAGAAAACCTCGCTAAGACTCGTACCGAAATACAGCGTACCGAGGAACTATTGGTGCGCACAGAAGCTGGAGAAGAGCTGTACTTGAACTTGAAGACAGGTAGCTCCGCCGTGCAAATGATACAAAAAGCCAGCATGGTAGATAAACTGCTTAGTCTGAAAGTAAGCGACGATTGGCAGATAGTAATCGGCAGAAAGGCTAAAGAGAACGATTTCATCACTACCCAGCTTGGCAGACCGCATGATTGGTGGTTTCATAGCAGAATATATCACGGCGCACATGTGCTACTACGTTGCCTAAAGAAAAAGGAGCCTACTCCAGAGCTTATCCGCCATTGTTGCAACCTCGCTGCATGGTATAGCCAAGCCAAACACTCTGCCAATGTGCCAGTAGATTACACTCAGATACGCTATGTACGCAAGCCACGCAAAGCAGCACCGGGTTATGTAACTTACACCAATCATCACAGCATCTACGCCACACCAATGGATTTACGCGAAGTAAGAATCGCCTTGCATCTATGAAGAAAACTAAGCTACAGGGAATCCTTATTAAACAAAGCGAATATAGCGATAGCAGCCTTATCTTGCGTTTTCTAAGCAAAGAACAGGGCATAATTGGGGTGCTTGCTAAAGGAATTAGAAAACAAACCGAGAAACATCAGCTAAACAATCTCTGCGAGTATGATTTGGGATTGTATGAGCCAAAAGAAGCCGGACTCTGGCTATTGTACGAGCAGGATTGGGTGAAGGACTATGCCAAGTTTCCCAGTCCCGCTACTTGGGCAGCGGCAGAATGCGGGCTGGAATTGATTAGCCAAATGGTAGTTTCGCCGGAAGAACACTTGCATTTGTATCAATTGACACTTAGCTATCTTGACTATCTACAAGGTGTGCCTACTAATGCCGCATTGATATTCTGGCGTTTATGGCTGCGTTTGCTGCGCTTTAGTGGGGTTGGTTCGCCTTTGGATGTGTGTTGCCACTGCCACAAGCCCCTCTCCTTGTATAACGTTATAGACCAACAGCATTGCGGTTTGATATGTAGCTCTTGTATTGACGATTTACATCATGTAGATAGCCTGATGTACCTCTCTCCCCAAAGTGCAGAGATTCTGCGTTTGATACCAGAAATAGGCAAGCACTTAAACGAGATACAGCTAGGCAAACGTGAGCTGAGCGAGATAAATAGCTTGCTGGAAAGATACTGGGATTGCCATCATAAGCAAACGCTCAAACTGAAAAGTCTGAGCGTTTTGAGCCAATTTTACGATTAAGCTTTAGAAGGGTTCAAACTGGTTAATTTGCCAGTAGTATTGCTCCGCCTCTTTTTGTACTAGCAGTAAATCGTCATAATGCTTGCTTTCCCAGCGTATCATTAGTTCAAAGAAAGACTTTAAGGTATTATTCTCTGCTTCCTTCATACTCTTACGGTAATGCTCAATTGCATCTTTCTCTAAAAGCAATGCGGTGGAGATGGCGGAATAGAGTATCTGATCTTCTCCAATGCGGCGTAAGAAGCTATCTGATATTATCGTATTATCACTTGCAGGAATAGTCATCCTATCGCTTAAATCACTTGGTTGCAAATCGTTTGATATCTCTTGATAGTATTGCAACAGGTAGTTATAGTGCAGCCTTTCTTCTTCCCTGCGTGAATTGAAGAATTCTTTCACTTCAGGGTCGTTGGAATGATTCGCAGCAGTAGAGTAAAGGGTAACGCTATCCATTTCGCCTTGCATCGCCTTCTTTAACGAACTTATCAGCATTTCTTTGAGTGCCATAGTATCCTCACAGTTATTATTATTTTGCATTATTAATAGTATAATGCTGATTTTATGATTTGGCAAGCAAAGCATGAAAGTACGTTTGACTTACAATTACGCTGCGATAAGCTCTAGTAAAAAGCTTTCCCCCTATCAATCAGCGTAATTGTGAGTTAAACGGGATACAACGCATCACTTTTAACTCTTAAATCAGTGATGTAGTAACTCGCAGCGTTTGTTTTGAAGATATCGTCGCCGATTTAAAAGTTAAAAAGAGAATTGACAAAATAGAGCGTCTAATAGAAAAGGGAGTTTGAGTATAGATAAGGAGTTCTTTTTTGATTAAGCATTTAAAGATTCTGGTGTTGCTAACGCTGATTGTACTGATGGCGCAACCATTGTTTGCCAATGCAGTAGCAGATAAAACTGTAGAGTGGCTAATGGAGCGAGGCTTAAGCCCGCAGTGGATTGTGTTAATAATCTCCATGCTCCCCATCATTGAGCTTCGTGGCAGCATTCCTGTGGCAATATTGCTCTTCAATATGTCTTGGCAGGAGGCAGTTACCTTGTCTCTTATTGGAAACTTGATACCAGTTCCTTTTATTCTGTTGTTTATGGATGGATTCTTTATTATGCTTAGCAAAAACAAGCATGGTGCGAAGTTCACGGAGTGGCTGTTTGCCAGAACCCGTAGGAAGGGAAAATCAATAGAAAAGTATGAAGCTCTTGGTTTAGCTCTGTTTGTTGGCATACCTCTGCCTGGAACAGGTGCGTGGACGGGGTCTTTTGCCGCCAATATCTTTGGTATCAAATTCTGGCGTTCTCTGCTTTTCATCTTTATCGGAGTGCTGCTCGCCGCCGCTATTGTAATAAGCTTATCATTGATGGGAAATATGGCAGTGCAATGAGCGAAACACATGAAAAGCCATACACCATCTTCTGGTTAGTTGGGGAAAGCTCTGGCGATTTGCATGCCGAATTGGTGATGAAAAGCTTGAATATAGCAATACCAAATCTAAAACATGTGGGTATTGGTGGTCCCAGAATGCAGAAACAAGGCTTAAAACCTCTTTTCCCTTTTCAACGATTTGCCGTAATGGGTTTTGTAGAAGTGCTCGCACACCTCTTTTTCTTTTTAAAGGTTCAAAACAGGATACGCAAGTTGTTTGCCAAAGAAAAGCCGGATTTGGCTATACTGGTAGATTATCCGGGCTTGAACATGCGTATTGCCCATATGGCAGATGAATATAGGGTGGCGGTGCTATACTTTATTTGTCCGCAATTCTGGGCATGGAAACATGAAAGAGTGTATAAACTTAGGGCGTCAACCCGTCATGTAGCCTGCATATTACCCTTCGAAAAGGAACTGCTGGATATTCATAACGTTACTTCCAGCTATGTGGGGCATCCTATCGCAGAAGAAGTAAACATAGAGCTAGATCGGGAAGCATTTGCGCGATTCTATAAGCTTGATTCACATAAAAAATGGATTGGCTACTTTCCGGGTAGCAGGAATAAAGAAGTGGAAACAATGTTACCCATCTTTCTTAAGGCTGCTGCTCTGTGGGATTCCAGTAAATATGAAATGCTGTTTTCCAAATCCCGCAATGTTACGCACTCTAGCTATATGAACATGCTAAACAATAATAGGAAAGCGAACTTTAAGCTTATTGATGGCAACAGCTACGAGATGATGATATACTGCGAAGTTTTGGTCTGCACCTCGGGAACAGTTACTCTTGAAACAGCTTACATTGGCACTCCTTCGGTGATATGCTACAAAGCCTCTCCCCTATCTTATTTGATTGGAAAACAGTTTATTCGTATTAAGCGCATAGGTTTGCCCAATATTGTGCTGGATCAAGACTTACTTCCCGAAATCATCCAGAACGATTTAACTCCCGAAATGATACACCAAAAAGTAGAGACTATTCTAAATGACGCTACTTACAACCAACATATACGTGCTGAACTTGCCAAGTTAAAAGCTATGTTAAGCGATAAAAAGCCCTCCGAAGAAATGCCTCTTATCGTTAAAGAACTACTGCGCCTGTATGCATAAATTCTTCTTTTATCTCGAACGAAAGCTAGCAGCAAAGTTCCTCTTATTGCTTCGCAAGAGCATCCGCTTTACGGTTATTAATCAAGAGGCATCAGATAACATACGCTGTATCTATATGTTCTGGCATCGTAATCTGCTTCCCCTAACGATGCAAAGAGTTTTCAGTGGTGCAGGTGTATTAGTATCATCATCAACCGATGGAGAGCTTATTGCGGGACCATTGGAAGAGCTTGGCTATATCGCCATTAGAGGTTCTAGTACAAGGCAGGGTGCCAAGGCAATGTTGGAAATGATACGTGCTGCTAAGTCCATATCTTTAGCCATTACTCCAGATGGACCAAAGGGACCCCATGGCTCTATTCATCCAGGCATTTTCCAGATAGCCTTATTGGCTAAAATTCCAATCGTGGCAATTGCTTCGCATACAAATAGAGAATGGGTGTTTAATTCTTGGGATCGCTTCCGTTTTCCAAAGCCTTTTTCGTGCGTTACCGCAGTTTATTCTGATCCCATTTATGTAGATTGCAAAGAGTCATTCTCTGATGCTGAAGATGCACTGAGACGCTTTATGAGCATTGAAGAAAGCAAATTCAAAGCTAAACACAAAAAGCATAAATAAAACATCCGTGTCCCTTGCTGCAACCTCAGGTGATCCCCACGTGATCCCCACGTGATCCCCATGTAAATGCGAGGGAATCACGCAGGATATTCCTCGGCTATACCAAAGATTATAGCAAGGGCATGGTTTCGGTCAAATTCACCTTCTTCTTTTTTACTCACCATAATTGAACTTGAGCCTGATTCACCTTTGCTGGAGTGCGGTAAATGCAGCACGGATACGTATGCGGTAAGCATAATAACAGTCTCTTAAGAAAATACTGAAGCTAAGAAAAAGCATCACAGATAGAGAATAGTATTTAAATAACGTCTTTAGTGCTATGGTTTTAGTTTCTTATATTCTACTGGGTGCAAGCTATTTGTTGAATTAAGTACACAGGGTAACATATCAATACTCTTGTCTTTCTACCTTTTTCTATTGACAAGGAGACAGAATAATAAAAAGTGAACTCTTAGCGTGCCGAAGTGGTGAAATTGGTAGACGCAGTGGACTCAAAATCCACCGAGCTTTGGCTCATGCCGGTTCGATTCCGGCCTTCGGCACCAATAAAAAAGGAGCTAACGGATTAACTTGCTATCCTCGGCAATATCTGTGCAATGCTGTGTTATAGGCATAATTTGGTTGGTATTTACACAACCCCAATTAGATTATCTTAGGCGATCAACCCTTGTCAGGTGATATTTATTGAACCTGTAAAATGATCCGAAACCTATGGAGGTATTAATGTTTAAACGCCATATAGTTGTAATAAGCCTGCTAGCCATGTTGGGCTTACCATTTGCTCTGGCAGGAATCTCTCAAGGCTCCCTGCTATTTTTAACCTTTGAGCCAGGCGGACGTGCCAATGGCATGGGACGTGCCTATTCTGCCGTGGCAGACGATGCTTACGCCATGTGGTGGAACCCCGGTGCAACAGCTTTTAACCGTAAAACACAATTAGCCGGAACCCACATTCCGTGGTTACAAGGCTCTGGTTTAGATGATATGTTCTATGAGTTCCTCGGCTGGAACCAGTACTTTTACGGAATAGGCAACCTCAATGCACACGTCATCTGGCTAGATGCAGGAACTCAGCCACATACAGGTGCAAACCAAGAAAATTATGGTGATTTCCACAGTTTTGACGTTGCTGGAGCAGTTGGCTACAGCTACGAGCTTGTACCCGAAAAAGTAGGGGTGGGCGGAAACTTCAAGCTTCTCTATTCTTATCTTGCGCCCGGAACAGGGGCAACCGATGGAAAAGATGGTAGCGCATTTAGCTTTGCCTTCGATTTGGGTGCAAAGTTTCAAGATATTGGTTTACCTGGTATAGACGGCTCTATTGTTTTGCAAAATATAGGACCAGACGTAACCTTTGTTGACCAAGACCAAGCTGATCCTGCACCTGTAACTTTCCGTTTGGGTGGAGCATATACCCTATTTGATAACCCTATGAACAAGATGATTGTATCCGCAGAAGCCAGCAAAATGCTTACCAATAGCGATCCTCTCTGGAAACGTTTTGCTACTGGATGGGAGAATTTTGATGAAACCATCTATGCTGTGGGTGCAGAATATACCTATCTGGAACTGATTGCCTTGCGGGGTGGATACTTTAATGATAGCGCGGGCGAAGTAACAGGACCCAGCTTTGGCGTTGGAGTGCAGTATAGATTCGACCAAAGGTATAAGCTTTCAGCAGATTTCGCTATGGTGCCAGCAGGTGGATTAGTTGATTACAACAAAATCTTTTCTCTTGGGTTCGAGTTTTAAATCCGGAGATACTCATTTATCAAAGTCCCCATTAACGGGGACTTTGAGTTTTGTATAAAATGAAAGCTAAGAAATATGCCCTGCTGATACTAACCTGCTTGTTCGTGTCTATGTTGTTCTCTCAAAAGATGCAATTGCAGAAACATAGCCCAACAAACAAGCTGCGCATCCACCCACATACTCCTCTTTTAAAACAGGTACCCGCCCCAAGAGATGCCAGCAAAAGTGCCAATTTCGAGAAACTTCTGGTTTTATTGATTGATTTCCAAAGGGAAAACCCCGATGATGCATATACCACAGGCAATGGCACATTTCAATTAGAAGCTGATCCCTCCTATCTTTATTCGGTCGGTGCTCCCCCACATAATCGGCAATACTACGAAGCTAATCTTGAAGCTATGAAATACTATTACAAAGCCGTGTCTGTGGAGTCCTACCAGCTTCAATACGATGTGTATCCCAAAGTTCAGCCTGCATACACTCTTCCCCACCCAATGGGCTATTATAACCCGCCCGGAGCAAGCTCTGAGCTTTTTGTCTCCAAGATGGAAGAGTATTTTAAAGCATGCTTTGAAACTGCTGATAATACTGACCCTGAGATAGATTTTGCTAGTTACTCTCACTATATGATTATCCACGCTGGTTCGGATTGGCAGCATGATGTTAATGGTGATACCCCTTCAGATATACCTTCATTTTATATCCGTGTTAGCTCTGGAAAAGAAGCAATTGTCGATAATGGCACTGTCCTAATTTCTCACGCTTCCAATGTCCCGGCAACCATCTCTCAGGACTTCCGTTCATCCACAGAGAACGGACAGACCGTTCACAGCGGTTATGGAGCATTGAATGCTGTGATAGCGCATGAATTTGGGCACTCTCTGGGCTTTGTGGATTTGTACAATGTAAGCGATTACCGCCCCATGGTTGGCAGTTTTGACATCATGGACAGTGGTGGTTCTGGGTTGATGACGGACGAGCTTCCCAATGGCGATTTGGTGCTTATAGAAGGAGCCTTGCCTACCATGCCCGGCGCATTCTCACGTAAACTTGCTTTTGGAAACTATTTCCAATCTATTGGGCTGATGAAAGACCTTTCCCAGCTTCCCCTCTTCACCAATATAAATCTGCACGCGGTAAGTGCCAAACAGAATGGTCTCACTTTGCTACCGGAAATATTGCGTATCCCTCTTAATGATAAAGAGTATATCCTGGTAGAGAATAGGAATGTTGACCCAGATGGTGATGGAGCAACAGCCTTGTTTGGCACTCTGGATTCACGCGTTGTTTTATACCCCACTCCCTTTGACGATCCACAGAATACACCCAGTTATGAGTATGATTTTATGCTGCCTTCATTCCAAAAAGCAGACAACTCCTCCGTGGGTGGAGGAGTGCTTGTTTGGCATGTAAATGAGAGCATTATATATGATGAAGGCGTCCATTATGCTGATGGTACTTGGGTGAATAACTTTGATAACAACACCGTAAACACTATGTATAACAGGCGCGGAGTACGTATTATAGAGGCGGATGGATTAACCGATATTGGCAACGACTATTCCATGTATTGGGCTGGAACACAGTATGAGTATTTTCACGCTAAGAAACCTAATTTAGATGCGAATGGTCTCTTTATAAACTGGTCAGGTACGCCCTGGAAACCGGAGCTTAATGCCCGCACCAATCCAAGCTTATTAGACAGCTATGGTTTAGCTGGCTTTTATGGTCTTAGTAATATTTCCAATCCCGCTAAGATAATGAGTCTGAGGCTTAGCGCAGGTTTCTTCGATACCACTAAAGTATTTAACTATCCCTCGCCTAATTTGATTGCTGCCGATATTATAAACTCCGGTTTCAATGATTTTGACCTGCCAGTAATGAGCTTCGGGAGCATTAACTTACTTAGTAATATGAGTGGAACTTGGCAGGATGTAATGGGTACATTCCATGATGATGTAACTTCTTACGATTACCCCCCACAGAGAGCCGATAACAACGCTGATGGATACTATGAGCTGGTTGTGGTTGCGGATAAAAACCTCCGTTTCCTCGATTTTGCAGATGTTCAGCTCACCGCACACAATATAACTTTCCCCAGCATGATAAAAACAAACCCGCTTGTGTATAATTCTGAAGTTTACGTAGCTACCGAAACTTGTTTGTATAAGCTAAGTAACTTTGAAATAGACAGCTTTATTGATATAGATGGAATAGTCCGTGTGGCAGCTTGGGATAACAAGATTGTTGCTTTGGGCTTGGATTTCCTTGCCATCTTAGATGCCAACACATTAGATGTTATCAGCACGATTGCTTTAACGGAAGCGTTTGGCGATAAAGAACCTATTGTTTACCAATCAACAGATAAAAGCATTAATGACATCTTCCTGATGTCTAATCTAGGAAATCTATATTGCTACAATATGAGTAGCTTGAACAAAGTTTTCACCAACCACAGTACATCCTTGCCTGGGCAGATAGCGCTATCTTCCTTAGGGAATATATCTCCGGTGCTGTTCTTTGGCATTGGCACTCAACTATATGCCATGAAAACAGATGGCACTATCCTTTCTGGATTCCCTATGCATGCTCCTTACGACATATCAAGCTCTTTTACCCCTATGGCTATGCATCTTGGTGGTTCGGACTTGCTATACTTCCCTCTAGAAAGCCATGGTTACCTTGCTGTAAATGCTACTGCGAAAGCAGTTCCAGAGCTTTCTTTAACTTGGAACCAAGCACCAAAGAATGACCATTTGTATTATCATACAGCCACCAACACCTTATATTGGTACTATCCAGATACCTTAGGGAATCTATTCTTACACTCTCTTAGTGGTTTGGCGGAAAACCCAATTCTATACTCTGGCTATCGTAATTCCGGTAGTGGCTTTTTTACTTCTACGGTTAGCAATCCTCCCAATGTAGATTCTGAACTTTCTGCGTTCATATTCCCCAACCCAGTTAAAAAGCCCTATTATCGTATCAGCTTGAATAATGCTGAAGGTAGAACTAAGCTGCGCATTTATGATATAACAGGCAGCTTAGTATCCTCAAGGGAAATCTCTAGCCCCACTAACAATCCACGTGATATAGAGATGGATGCTTCCCAGCTTAGTGCCGGAGTTTACATCCTCAGCATAGAAAACCATGGCACTCATAAACGAGTTAAATTCGCAGTGGAGAAATAACTTATTCCTGATAGGAAGGTTCTTATGAAAAAGCTCTTACTTATATGCCTAATCTTGCTTATCGCCCAGTTGCTACTTGCTGCTGGTGGTACAAGCACTGATATTGACCAATGGCTTTTTGAACAGCCCTCTGACACCAACCAAACAACTGCTAGAGACACGCTTATTACCAACGATTTAATTCATGTGAATTACGCTAAGAAAGATGCCCGGCTTGCCATGTTAATGTCTATGGTGCTGCCCGGTGCAGGACAGTTTTATGCGGATAAAAGCTCCATCACCACTTATATTTTCCCTGTGCTGGAAGCTGCCTTCATTGGCGGGCTGATATACTATGGACAGCAAGGAAGCAAGAAAACCGATATTTACGAAAAGTATGCGACCGGTGAAATGGTAGCTTATATCAAACCAGATGGTACTTCTGTATTGGATTCTCAAGGCAACCAAGTATATGGTCCAAGGTATAGTAGGAACTACCAAAATGAAGTTCAGAGTATCATAATCGGTATTAATGCATCTGATATCTACGAACCGTCTTATTTCCGTTTAGACACTAATAATACCCAACATTTCTACGAGGACATTGGTAAATACGGGCATTATACCTTTGGCTGGTTTGATTGGTATTACAACTTTGCAGTCGATGCTAATGGTAGTGTATCACCAGAATTCAGATTCGAGAATGCAGGCGCAGCCAATGCCAGTTGGGTAGGCAATGTGTCTCTGTGGGGAGGCTCTACCGCAATAATAAAGCAGGACACTCCCGATGCCAGCCCGATGCGTTATAAATATATTGACCTTCGCAACGATGCCAAAGCTGAATATGCTAAGTCCCGCTTTTTTACTTTCGCCTTGGCTTTTAACCATCTGCTTAGCGGTGTTGATGCAGTGCGTTTAACTCGTAAAGTGAACCGTCTTTCCTTATCTCAGGCAGCACCTCAGCTTAATATCTATGCCGCCATGCCTGATGGAGTTATTACCCCAATGATAGGGATGAAATGGGAATTTTAAGAGTATCTTTACTTGTCCTTTTGCTGCTGCTGTGCTTAATCCCACTTACAGCAGTTCCTAGAATAGTGTATTCAGGGGCTTCACTGATTTTACCTGGTAGCGGAGAATTGCTTCTGGGCGAAACAACTCGTGGAGCAACTCTGCTGGGGATAGATTTGGTGAGTCTCTATGCCTTCTTTGCCACCCAGAACGAGATTGATTTGCAAAGGCGCAGCTACATGAAATATGCGGAAGTGTATGCAGGTGTTCCCTATGATATGCCACGTAACCATTATCAAGACATTCAGGAATTTCCCAGCAGCGATTATTACAATGAGCTACAAGAGACGGTGCTTAGGAACTATTATCTTATTTACAATTACGATCCCGCAGCCTTTACTCAAAACATGCAAGAGTATTTGTATTCTGGTGATGAAACATGGAATTGGCAAACTGCTGCGAATTGGAAAGAATACAAAAACATGCGTGCTCGCCATCAACGTACTAAGATGAGCCATAACCTTGCCTTAAGTATCATGCTGCTAAATAGAGCCGTTAGTGCTATTGACAGTGCCATTCTCTCGGGTAAACTTCATGAACATGGCACTTTGTATTTCAGCCCTTCTGGCAAAGAAGGTTTGATGCTAAATTACCAGATTGGCTTTTAAGGAGCGATAAACATGAAGAAACTCTGTATAATAGTCCTTTCATTAAGCTTGTTTAGCTCTGCCTTTGCGATTAATCGAGGGCTTGGTTTTTTACGTGCTATTGCCGTCCCAGGCTGGTCTCAAGTAGCTGCCGGGCGCAACTACGGCTACGCTATGCTTGCCTCTGAAGCATCCATTATCGGCACTATGTATTATTTTAATAACGAAAGCGATGTACGGCTGCAAGATTCCTATGAATACGCCATCAAGTTTGCGCACCTTAATCCTGCTGAATATGATAGCAAGTTCTATAAAAATCTCTCTCGCTATGATAGTAGTGGTTTCGATGCCGATGGCTATAATGCTATGATTAGGCAAACGGCAATGAGCATTTATCCATACGATCCCGCGGCACAGCAAGATTACATAGATACAAACGGATATTCAGAAGATAAATACTGGTATTGGGATGCACCTTCACACCGCAGCCAATACAATAAACTGCGCAATAGCAGCCAAGATTTTGAAGACTACGCATCTGTAGCCGTAGGCGTGCTTATACTCAATCATTTGGTAAGTGGAGTGGACTACCTGCTATTTTCTTCCAAAGAGAAACGGCAGTCACAAGTGTATTTCGGCATCAAAGACAATAAACCGATGTTGTTTATGAATTACCGTTGGTAGTTTATACAGGTTAGCAGGTTAGTGAGTTAGCAGGTTAGTGAGTTAGCGGGTTAGGCTGCGCTAAGCTATTAGCACTTGAGGCGAGTGCTATTACGGTAAGTGTGGAGTAGATTTGACTGAGTGCTGCAACAAGTGAGTGTGGAGTCGATATGACTGATATAATCTTCATTCTAAACTATAACTATTTTAGTCAAATGGACTACACCGCCACCGCAATCTAACTCTTGAGTACTCTATCACCCCAGCAATTTATCCACCTAACACCAAGGAAGATCCGTCGTAATTCCCACGCATTCACGTGGGATTCACGTGGGAATCACGTCGGAATCACCTGAGATTGAAACAAGGCTACACTTTAGATGTTCCATCTTAGCATGAATCAATTTATTCAGGATTTGCAACAGAAAATAGCTTTAGTCCCTGGCAACATCCATAAATACTTCTGAAATAGTAGGATGTGCATGCACTGTACGGGCAAGATCGTAAACTGTACCCTCCAGCTCCATTAATACACCCGCTTCCGAGATTAAGTCCGTGGCATTAACAGCTACAATCTGAACTCCCAACACCTGACGGTATTTAGTTTCAAACAGCAAGCGGATAAAACCTTCGGATGCCCCTTCTGCAAGAGCCTTTCCATTGGCAATTAAAGGCATTTCTTTTATCTGATACTCTATCTTTTGGGTTTTTAGCTCCTGCTCTGTTAAGCCTAATTGGGCAATTTCTGGTTCACTATAAATGTTTATGGGATAAGGAGGTAGGGTCTCTTCTTCTACCCCATTGATAAAGTCTATGATGCTATTCCCTTGTGCAGAGGCAGCATGCGCCAAGTAGCTTCTGCCATTCACATCACCGGCGGCAAAGATATTGGGAATATTGGTTTGGTAGAGCGCATTGGTTTTAATATAGGCATCCTCTTGTTCTATGGGGATATCAGAATCTATAAACACTGCTTCCCGTAGGCTGCAATTAATCACGGCATCATAATCTATCAGGCTATCACCATGATGCAAACCTGCCTTATCCAAACGCACTTCATCTTGGGTAAAGATGGGAATCTTGTCTTTCTTTAGCTTGCGCATAACGTAAGTCTCCAAATATCCATCCAATTTGGGGATTAAAGGTAAAACTGAGCTTATGATCGTAGGCTTTTTGCCTAACATGGCAAAGAACTGGGCAAATTCCAGAATAATCGCTCCTCTACCGTACAACAAAGGTTTTTCCGGTAAAGTGCTTAGCTGAAAGAAATCCTCCAGTTCGATAGCTTCAGGAAACATATCTTGTCGTTTGAGCTTAGAACCGCCGGCAATGATGCTATGTTTGGCACTAAAGA
Organism: Candidatus Cloacimonadota bacterium; assembly: GCA_028681035.1. The sequence goes on along the minus strand of JAQUJJ010000022.1, from coordinate 45 downwards.
TGCGTTTGTCTGCTTCCACTTCATTGGCAGAGATAATCATAGCCT
>JAQUJJ010000021.1 GCA_028681035.1 Candidatus Cloacimonadota bacterium | reverse complement strand
TGTTACTTTATCGTTCGTAATAATAGGAGAACTGCTTATCTCGACCTGCATCTTGATGCCGGACTTGTTGTTAAGCTCCAGTTGATATAGATATGAACCCATGAACCCCTGCTGTCTTTCAAGGGCATGCGCTGCGAGTATTGGGTGATCTTTAGGGGAGACGAAATCGAAAATGTTCATGGAAGGCAATTCATCGACAGGTACATTAAAAAAACTGAAGGCTTTGGGGTTAGCATAGGTTACACTTCCATCAATCAAATGAACAATGATAATATCCTGAGCAGTTTCCGCAAGCAAGCGGTATTTTTCTTCGCTTTGAGCTAGGATTAGTTCTGCTTTTTTCCTTTGGGTGATATCCGTTAATAAGCACTGCGCTTGCAGAAAATTGCCATTCTCAGCGGCTAAAACAACACCATCAAAGCTTGCCAATACAGGGCTGCCGTCCTTTTTTATGAGCAGGTGTTCAGCATTATTAATGTGTCCCACTACTTTAAAGTTATCAAAGCATTCTTGGAAGAGCAGAATGTGATCTGGATGAAGAAACTCGCTAATATTCTTGCCTAGAACTTCATCAAGCTCGTATCCCATAGTGTTCAGCCAAGCTGTGTTTACAGAAATATAATTTCCATTGTCATCCATCGATTGATAAGCTATGGGGGCACTTTCGTATAAGCTGCGGAATTGCTTAATGCTACGCTTTAAATCGGTTCTTTCTTGCCTCAGTTCTAAACGGCGGACTAACAACTTTCCTAAGATAACAGTAATAAGGGGGTATAGCAACAGAACTGGAAAAGCTATCGTGTAAAGAACCTGTGCTCTGTCACTGATGGGCAATAGTATTGTAAGCCCTAACATGGTCAGATGAGTTACTATCCCCAAGCTATAGAACTCCATCAAACCATATGGATTTTTCCATCTTGAGTGAGTTCTTTTCCACATATAGCCCCAAAGGACGGATGCAACGATAACAGAAACGCCCATGTAAACACCGTTGCCGCCCAAGTATATTCTGTAAGCTGCGGCAATAGATGCGCTAATAAACGCAGGGATAATTCCAAAGAACATCCCGACAATGCAAAACAAAATCGAACGAGTGTCAAATACTATACCATGAGCCATTTCCCAAGGGTTTATCATAATAACCAGAGAGATTATTCCCAAGCTGATACCGGATAGTACTTTTGCCCACCAATTGCTGCGATAGTTCCGCAAGGTAACGGAATCGAATATTATGCCCAGAGTTAGCAACAGAGCGGCATTGTAAGCCAGTGAGATAAAGATACCATTAAACATATATTCTATCCATTCAAGCTATTTCATTAAAGCAGGGGGCGGGGAGGAGCTTCGTTTATTCCAAGCCAGTATTTACCCAGATGAGCAACAACATCTGTGAAGGTGTTAAAGTCCACAGGTTTACGAATGTAACTATTAGCCCCATTATTGTAGGCTTTGCTTAAATCAGATTCTTCATTGGATGAGGTTAAAACCACAACTGGTATTAATTTGGTTTTTTTATTGGAGCGAATGCGTTTTAAGACTTCGTTTCCATCAATTTTGGGGATGTTTAAATCCATCAGGATCAAATCAGGCATTAAAAAAGAATTTCGAGCAGAATGTGATCCCATACAAAAAAGATAATCCAATGCTTCCACTCCATCCTCGGCAACATCAACATGTGCATCTATATGGCTTTTAGTTAACGCTCTCTTGGTAAGTTCTATATCAGATACACTGTCTTCAACTAAAAGAATAGTTCTTATACTCAAGCAATCCTCCTGAATAAATAGAGTAGGATACATCATTCTTTCACCCTGATTAACAACTAACAAAACAACAAAACGTACCTGCAAATAGTATCTTTTAGAGGCTAATTAATTGTCAAGATAAATCGTTAAATCACTCACATCCTCCTACTTTTCATGCAGAAGATGAAAGGAATAATCTCCCTTCTTCTAGGCATGCCTTATATTCTTCATAACTATCCGTTAACTATCCCGTATCGCGATATGGGATAGTTAACGGATAGTTATGGGCGGAATACGGCAAAAAAGCAAGGTGGAATCGGGTGTCGAGCCATGAGTGAGAAAATTGGCTTGACAGAACTATGCAAGCCCTTATTACTGCACATACTGAGGTAAATTATGACAGATGCGATAGTATTTCTGGGAATTCAAGGCAGCGGTAAAGGAACTCAAGCTAAGCTCTTGGCAGAAAAGACCGAATTTCAGCATGTAAACATTGGCGATCTTTTCCGTGAGCAAATTGCCAGTGGAAGCAAGCTTGGCAGCGAAGTGAAGTCCATTATCTCCAGAGGTGATCTGGTAAGCGACGAGCTGGTGTTTGACCTTGTAAACAGCTCTCTTTGCTCTACTTGCCCCGGCATTATATTCGATGGATTTCCCCGCACGCCTGCTCAAGCTAAGTTCCTTATGGCAAACTACCAAGTGAAAAGAGTTTATTATCTTAATTTAAGCGAAGAAGACGCCATCAATAGAATAGAGGCGCGGCGTATTTGTAGCGATTGTGGAGAGAACTTCAATCTTATCAGCCGAAAACCTAGACAAGGTGGCACTTGCGATCTCTGTGGAGGAAAGCTGAAACAAAGGGCTGATGATACCGGTGAAGCTATCAAACAGAGAGTAAGGGAATTCTATGCCCAAACCTTTGCCCTAAAGGAGTTCTTTGCCGAGGCAGGAGTTCTAAAAACTATCTCAGCTTCAGGTAGCATCGAAGTTATTAGCCAAGAAATCATGCTTGATTTAGCCAAACTATAGGTTTTGCATATGCCAGATTCGCAACCCTCCGTGCTACTACGCCATGTAGAGTTTTTTGCATATCTACTTGCAGCGTGGAGTTTTTTAGTATTATTCCTAGAGCCTATCATTGGGTTTTATCTAAACTATCACAGTGTGGAACTGATAACCGCCTTAGCTAATATCTTATTGCTTTCTCTTACTATCCTTAATCGTGCATTCTCCAGTGATGCAAAGCAAAAACGCAACATGATGCTATTCGATCTTGCGATACTGCTTATGGGTGCTATTTTGTTAGCTTACCAAGCCAAGTTTGTTATCTTTTTCCTCCTTATCCGCCAAACTTATTATATCCTCCAATACCTCATATTCAAAGCATTTGAGGGGAGATTCCACAAACTTTTAACCGACAACCCGCCCGTGTCGCTAATGCTAAGCTTTGCGGGAGTAATTATGGTTGGCACAGTAATGCTAATGCTCCCCGCAGCATCGGTAAAAGGGCAAGTAACTCATTTTTTGGATGCTTTGTTTACTGCCACCTCTGCTACTTGTGTTACCGGACTGGTGGTGGTTGACACGGGTTCTTATTTTACACTATTTGGTCAAATAGTAATCTTGGTGCTTATCCAGATTGGCGGATTGGGGATTATGACAATATCCACAGCTTTTGCTCTAATGTTGGGGCAAAGGCTAACTCTTAAGCTGGAAAACGTAATGCAAAGAGTTGTAGGGGAAAATCAGGCAGTAAGTGTGCTAAAGCTATTGCGGATTATTGTATTGGTGACAGTTTTCATAGAGTTCATGGGTGCTGTGTTTTTATTCTTCAGCTTTTCTAAGGTATTGCCTACCTCACAAGCCCTATACAATGCAATCTTTCATTCTATTTCAGCTTTCTGCAATGCGGGTTTCTCCCTATGGAGCGACAATATGATGAGCTTTGTGGATAGCCCAGTTGTAAATCTGACAATCACGTTTTTGATAATTCTGGGTGGCTTGGGATTCACCGTGATAATTGATTTGTCTCGCAAAGTCTTTTCAAGTGATAAGGTAAGAAAGCTCACCCTGCACTCCAAGATAGTACTTGCCACAAGTGGCGCTTTAATCCTGCTGGGATTTGTTGCACTTTTTATTGCCGAATACCACGGCACAATGCAAGGATTCACGATATCCAGAAGGTTGTTAAGTTCCTGGTTCCAATCGGTAACCACTAGAACTGCTGGATTCAATACGATAGATATTGGCAAACTAAGTTCTGCATCAGTGCTGGTAACTTTAGTTTTTATGTTCATTGGAGCTTCTCCTGGTTCAACCGGTGGTGGTGTGAAAACCACAACCTTTGCCGTCCTGATGCTATCCGTGGTTTCCATGCTGCGGGGACGGCGGGACTTAAGTGTTTTTAACCGAAAGATAGCAATATCAAATGCAAGAGAAGCAACAACCTTGCTAACTATTGCAGCCGGTATTATCTTTGTTATTGTGTTTTTACTTATGTTGGTAGAACCCTTCTCTTTTGAAGAGATAATCTTCGAATCGATTTCAGCTTTTGGAACAGTTGGTCTTTCAATGGGAATAACCGGCGATTTAAGCCACGTAGGGAAGATGTTGATAACACTTTTAATGTACATCGGACGCATTGGTCCCCTAACCATGATTTATGCCCTATCCATGAGGAAAAGGCAACCAAATATTAGCTTTGCCGAAGAAAGTATAGCTATCGGCTAAGGAGAGAAAGAGTATGGCTAGATATGCAGTTATTGGTCTTGGTCGCTTTGGCATGACCGTTGCCAAGATTCTGGCAGAAAACGGGATGGAAGTGATAGCCATAGACAAAAAACAAGAGTTGGTCGATGAGATAAGCAGTGTCGTAGCTTCTGCTATTTGCATGGACAGCACCGATGAATCTTCATTACGCTCTCAGAACCTAAACGAAGCCGACGCAGTAATAGTGGGTATTGGCAGCAATATTCAGGAATGTATCCTAACTTCAGCGATATTGAAGAAGATTGGGGTTGGTATTATCTATGCCAAGGTGGAATCGCAGCTACATGGAAGGATTCTTAGCTTGATTGGCGTTCAACATACGCTTTTGCCAGAGGAAATGGTCGGCGATCAACTTGCTAAGACATTGATTTCAAGGAATATATTGGAATACGTAAATCTCTCCAGCGGTCATATCGTTGTGGAAATGGTGGCACCTCGAGAATTCGTGGGGCGTCCTCTTCAGGATTTGGCATTGCCAACTCAACGCGGTGTGAATGTGATAGCAATTAAATATAATTATCTGTCCGTAACGGATGATGGACGCAATGTGATAGAGAAAAGACTTAATGATATGCCCGGGGCAAATGACCTCATTAATGAAGGTGATGTGCTAATCCTGCTTGGTCCCAAAGGTAATATCGATAAACTGATTTATGAGACGGCTGTAAACAAGGACTAGTTTATGAAACACTCAATTAAATCCAGATACCATATAATGATTGCAACCCTTTTTGGATTGATAATGCTGCAAACTGCTATTCTTTTAGTGGCAGTCAGCCGGGCAAAAAACCTCTATAGCCTTGCCACTGATATCCACTCCATAGTGATAGTATTCGTATTTCTGATATTTGTGTATATCGTGATTCTCTATAATTACATACCTTTCAGGTTGCGCCGTGCTATCAAAGAAATAGGTTCATTGGTTGATAGTATCTCCAATGGTAATTATCAGATTGATATCGATAGCTCTACCTACGACCAAGACCAAGACTTTCAGGATTTAGTATATTCCCTCGATAAAATGCTGGGGATTATTATACGCTTTGATAAAGCGAAGGCAGAGAAGATATTCGAACACCACCAGCGCTTGCAGTTGTTGATAAACTTGCTACCTCAGTCTATTCTGATAACCGGAGCTAATGGGGATGTTGTGTACTGCAACGAAAACTTGCGAAAGCATCTTTCCATGATTTCCGAGATGGTGAATTTGAATGAATTGATATTGAAAAACGATTATCATGTCAGGTTGATTGCGGTGATAATCGATGCCTTACGCTATGGGAACAACATATATGACGTAACTGTGGAAGACCTGGTTTACTTAAGTAAAGTACGTATCAATGGTTCCATAGTTCGTAACCGTAAAGGCTTGTCAACCGGCGCAGTGTATGTTCTAGAATTCTTGGATAATGAAAAACAGGATTAAGATAATCTGTGAAACTCCAGAAACACAGAGGCTGGATAAATATCTTAAGGAGCTAAATATCCAAGAGCTATATTCTCGCAGTTTCATTGAAAGGCTGATAGAAGAAGACAGGATACTGGTAAACAGCATACCCGTGAAAAAGAGCTACCCGCTTAAGACAGGCGATGAGATTTGGCTTAACTTGCCCGATCCCGAACCTATGGAAGTATATGCTCAGGATATCCCACTTGATGTAGTTTATGAAGATGACGATTTGGCGATTATCAACAAGGCGCACGGTATGATTGTGCATCCAGGATTTGGCAACCCGGACGGGACATTGGTAAACGCTATCATGCACCGCTTTGGAAACAACCTATCCGCAGGCAGAGAATGCAACCGTCCTGGTATTGTGCATCGCTTGGACAGGGGAACCTCGGGCTTAATTATCATTGCCAAGAACGATGCAGCGCAAGCAAAGCTATCCGATATGTTTGCCAAACGTGAAGTAAAGAAGACATATTTAGCGATAACATCAGGAGCACCCGAGCCTGAAGCCGGAACGATTGAAACCTACATTAAACGCAGCAGCCATAATCCCCGTATGATGTGTGTAGCCGATGATGGACGATATGCAGTAACTAACTATGAAACTCTTAAGGTTTGGCATTATTTTGCATTATTAAAGGTGAATCTGGAAACGGGAAGAATGCACCAGATTCGTGTGCATTTTGCTAATATACACTATCCCATTTTGGGAGATTTGTTGTACAACACCAGACGCTATGTACATTCAATTCTGCCTCAGAACATGAAAAGAAAAGCCACAGAATTGCTAACAACTCATCTCTTGAGGCAGGCTTTACATGCTTGGAAACTGGAGTTTAACCATCCTTTCAGCGGGCAACCGATAAGTGTTTGTGCTGCACTACCCGATGACTTGGTTTACACTCTCAAATGGCTGGATGATTATTTTGCTATTGACACTGAAACACGAGATATTAAAACGATTCTTGAAGGAGAACCGGACATTGAAAGATAATACTGAGACCATATTCAGCAAGATAGAAGATGCTATTGAAGCCATTAAAGCCGGAGAAATGATTATCGTGGTGGACGATGAAAACCGCGAGAATGAAGGTGACCTGCTAATGGCTGCCGACCTGATTACTTCCGCTCATGTTAATTTTATGATTAGCCACGGCAAGGGCTTGCTGTGTGTGCCAATGGAAACTGATGCAGCTAAGAGACTTGATATACCCCTAATGACAGAAAGAAATAACGAACGGCATGGCACCAAATTTACTATATCGGTAGATGCAATACAGGGAACTACAACCGGTATTTCGGCTTCTGAGCGGGCAAAAAGCATCCGTGCTCTGGCAGACCCCAATAGCACAGCAGCCATGTTTATGCGCCCCGGACACGTATTTCCTCTTCTTGCCGAGAGAGGGGGAGTGCTTAGGCGTGCAGGGCATACGGAAGCAGCGGTGGACTTGGCTAAAATGGCGGGCTTACATCCTGTGGGAGCCATCTGTGAGGTTATCCGCGAAGATGGCGAAATGGCAAGGCTGGACGACCTGATTCCCTTTGCCAAAAAGCATAACTTGATGATTATTACCATAGAAGAGCTTATCCATTGGCGGCGCAAGAAGGAGCGGATGGTTCATCCTGTGTCCAAAGCCATGCTACCAACCAAATATGGCATGTTCGATATTTTAACCTATGTAAGCGACATTTCTGATGAATATCATCTCGCTCTCGTTATGGGCGAGATAAAGAAAGACGAGAGTGTTCTTGTTAGGGTGCATTCAGAGTGTTTAACAGGTGATGCTCTTCATAGCATACGCTGCGATTGTGGCGAGCAGCTTGCCCGTGCCTTCGAGATGATTTCCGAAGAGGGGAGAGGCGTTATTCTCTATATGCGCCAAGAAGGCAGGGGGATTGGTTTATTGAATAAGATTAAAGCCTATCACTTACAGGATAACGGTGCCGATACGGTTCAGGCAAATCTGGATTTGGGCTTTCCGGAAGACTTGCGAGATTATGGCATTGGCGCACAGATTTTAAAAGACCTAGGATTAAAGAAGATACGGCTGCTTACCAATAACCCCAAGAAGATAGTGGGTTTAACCGGCTATGGTCTGGAGATTGTGGAGCGTGTGCCAATCGAGATAGCAGCCGGAGACGAAAACCGATATTACCTACAAACTAAGAAAAGCAAAATGGGGCATATCCTTCATGAGGTTTAAAACTAAGCTCCCACAAAACAAGCCTATACAACCGGCAATTTTATTCACGGGTCTTGAAGTCCAAAGTGCCGCTATAATACAGATAGATATGAAGATAGGGGAGGCGCCTTGAACTCCAAAACACACTTAAGGTTCTCCCTTATCTTAATTGCTTTTTTGCTATGTATTTCACTTGCAAAAGCAGAGATACCAAAACCTGTAGGCTTTGTTAACGATTTTGCCGGATTGCTTAGCGAACCAACCAGAAACAAGATTAACGACTGGGCTATCGAGCTGCGGGAAAAGACAGGTTGCGACCTCTTTATTGCCACTTTCCCTGATATCGGTGGAGCTGATGAAGTAGATTACGGCGTTCAGGTTTACAAAGCCTGGGCTATTGGCAGCAAGCGGGACGAAGGTGTGTTAATCATGTTAGCCTTGGCAGAACGCAAGCTGCGTATAGAGGTTGGCTATGGTGCCGAGGGGTACATAACTGATGCCTATTCTTCCGAAGTGTATCAAACGATGAAAAGTTTCCTGGCTAAAGGCAGCGAGGATTGGGATCAGGCGTTTATTCAAGGTAGCCTGATGCTGTTTTCCAAGTTTGCCGAAGAGAAGGGCGTAACCCTAAGCGGTGTTTCTGAGTATTCAGGGCGTTCTGCCAGCCGCAGCCAAGTATCTGGTGTTGGGGTTATTGGGCTAATCATTCTCTTTGTTATTCTTATGATTGTAACCAAAGGCAGAATTCTGGAAGTGCTAATCTGGATGTTCATATTATCTGGACGTGGTGGCGGAAGTTCCGGTGGAAGCTGGGGCGGCGGCAGTAGCGGCGGCTTTGGTGGTTTTGGCGGTTTCGGCGGCGGGGGCGGTGGACGCTCTGGCGGCGGTGGAGCAGGAGGAGGTTTTTAATGCTCTTACTTAAATCTTTACTCTTTATACTGTGGAATATAGCTTTAGGGCTGTCCTTGGTATATTTATTCAAGTGGTTTTTATTCAATTGCAAAGCACGTTATTTTTTTGGTAAACGTATTCCTTTTACTCCCGGTTTTTTAGTAAGAAAAAGGGAATGGCTATTCAGCAAGGCACGGGATGTTCTTCATGGTTATCTTGAGCAAGCTGCTAACCCTGAAACGCATAATGGTTACTTGAACAAGTGGCTTAAGCAGATTCATGACTTCCTGTGGGAAAAGACAGAGTTTGTTCAGGAGTGGCGTTTTCTTCCTGGCAAGTTGAAGGAAAGCATTCGCAACAAGATTGTGGATGCATTCACCACTTTGGCGGGCAACCTGCTGCGTAAGACCGTCCCAAGGATGATAGAGCAGCTTAGAGTGGAGCATCGGATTGATGATTATGATTTTCAGTTTAGCATCGATTTCTTCTACGGTTATTTCCGCAGATATGTTTACAAACCTATGCTGATTGCCTTTATGGCGCTGAACCTAATTATCGGCATAATGAACATGATACTTTTCTTACTTATAGCTTAAGCTAAGCATATGCGTAAAAACAAGGGGTGTTTTCGCAGAATAGCTACACGTTTTGGCTTACATGCTGATGCGTTAAGGCTTGCCAAGCGTTTCCTCTTAGTTTTCCTGTTTATCCTATCCCTTCTCATACTTTCCGCTTTTTTAGCCTGGGTTTTTGAATTCCGCGGGAGTGAAGACAGCACCATCAGATCCTTTTGGGATGGCATATGGTGGGCGGTTGTTACCATTGCCACAGTTGGTTATGGCGATAAATTCCCCGTAACATATCCAGGTAGAGTGGTAGGCTTAATTTTAATCTCAGTTGGCTTCACCTCACTCTCCGTATTTACGGGTCTTATAGCTTCCCTGTTCATAGAGGACAAACTGAAAGGAGCAAAAGGTTTGAAACAAATAAGAACACATAACCACGTGGTAATCTGCGGTTGGAACAACACCGGCGATTTCTTTCTACGTGCGCTCATCGAAAAGCAGCTTCAGGATACAGATGTTTGTATTTTGGCAAACGAAACCCCAGAGTTCTTTGAGAGTTTGGAAGCCAAGTACCCTTCGCTCTCTTTAAGTTATGTCCGCGGTGAAGCAACCCAGGAAGAATCACTCAAGCGAGCTGCGGTGGAGCATGCCGCTCAGGTGATTATCTTAGCAGACCATGCTCTGGCAATATCTGCTGCGGATGACCGTAGCATCATCGTTGCCAATGCAGTTCACTACCTTGTTAAAAAAGAGAAAATCACGGTTCAGCTAATAAACACCGAAAACCGGAACATGCTGCAACGGATAGGGATTAGCAATATCATCATCTGGGATGATATTGGCGGATATATTCTCGCCAACAACGTTTTTGAGAACAACAGCCTGTCCATATTCAGCCATCTTGCCAAAGACCCCCACAAGCTGATAACTACCATAAAGGTTGGTGATGGTTTTATCGGCAAGAGCTTTGGCGAGTACTTTGACTTTTTGTATCAAGAACAAGGTAAACTGATAATCGGGCTGATGAATAAAGAGCCAGAGCTGGAATCTTCAGTCATTTTTGCCGATGATAGCACAGGCATAGATCAGTTTATCAAGGCTGCCCTGGCGAAATCGAAGAGATTGCTGCAAGAGGATAAGAGCAATATCCGCTGGAATCCCTCCCGAGACAGCATCATTTTAACTAACGATTTTGCCATTTTAATAGCGTAGGGGCGAGGTATGATAGAGCTTAAAACCTTACAAAAAGTGCCGCTGTTTACAGGGCTAACCACAGCACATCTGGAGACTCTGCAACCGCTTTTCTGCCCGATGAAGGTAAACAAGGGGCAATACGTGCTAAAAGAGAACACTTTCGGTGATCAGATATATCTGCTGGTAGAGGGATGTGTGCAGGTTACCAAAGACCTGGTGAAAGGCTTTGATGAAGATCAGGCTTCCACAGAAAAAGTGCTGGCAACTCTTTGTGGCAGCATGTTACCCACCTTTGGAGAAAACGGAGTTTTGGGGCATGCCAACCGCACTGCAAATATCATCGCCGTTCACGACAGCCTGATTTATACACTAAGTAAAGCCGATTTCGATGGTTTTGCCGCCAAGAATCACGAAGCTGCATACATTGTGATGACTAATATCGCTAAGAAACTCTCCGAAAACCTTAACATGACCGATGCAAATCTGGTAAAGCTGGCAACCGCACTATACATAGCTGTGCAACAATAAGTTCCTAAGTGCTTCTTTCCCTGATAGCCATTATTTTCTTAGAATTATTCTGCCTCTCACACTATTTTTTGGACTAAGCTCCTTGCTTGAACTGCCCTATCATTGCCCACCCATTGCCCTCCACATGGACAATGAGTGGGCAATGATAGGGCAATTCAACGTAGGGTCGCTCTCCGAAGCGACTAAGATGTAGTGTAGCTTATCTGATGCTGCATATGTGGAAGAGTGGAAGAGTGGAAGAGTGAAACAAAAGGATAGTTTGAGTTGCATAGTTAGATATCAAGAACTCTCCTTGCTCCTTTACTCTTTGTTAAATAGTACCTTAGCAAGTCTGGAGTCGTTGCCACATCTGTGAACTTTAAGCTTACCTGCTTATTATTCTGTGGCTAGGACTACAGCGTTGAAAATGATGTATGGAAATCCGATGGTGTTTGGAAATCCGACGTCCTCGTCGGATACAGCCTTCCGTGCTACAAGATATTCTCTCTCTTGTAACTTCACACGCCTCGTGTGAAAACAGCCGAGGGCGGCTGTTATTACGGCAGGACTGTGTAGTCCTTCCGGCAGCATAGCGCAAGACAACTACAAAGTAGGTTTATGCCGAAACGACTCCACACTTCCTTGTCAGCAGCATCGGATAAGCTGCTCTACACCCCCTCTCCACACTTACCCAAAAGCCTCCTTTACTCTTTTACTCTTTGTAAACATTTTCTGCCGTTATCTTCCTTACTTATCCGGAAGCGTAGCTAAAGCGTAAAATATAACTTGACCTCTTTTTGTTCTAAATATATCAAGCTAATTGAACATTATGACTAACGTAAAGAGGATATGTTAATGGCTGGATGTGCAAACACTACAGGCTTTTATAGGTTTATGGCAAGTGAACTTCATAGAAATATGGCAGCAGATAGGCTTGGATGTGCTAATATAAAACGGGTGTAGTGAAGCTTGATTAGCATCGTAGATGTACTCCGAAAAAAACCTGAAATGAACAAAACATTAAATGTTAGAATAATTTGAAGGGAGGTAGCATGAATAAAGCAAAACTATTGGCACTGCTGCTCCCCGGACTAAGCGGCACTGTATCCATTACCCTAAATGATCAACAAATATATGCACTTATGCAGGAATTGCTGCAAGAAAAAGCAAGCTACATCAAAGGCATAGCCACAAAAGAAGGGTATATCCAGCTTGAGCTTAATAACCCTATTGTAAAAAAACTGGATTTAGAAATAGTATCTATTGAAATCAGCAGCACAAAACTGATAGCATCTTTGCGCATAAAGAATATTACGCCTCTCTTGCTAAAACCAGTTATCGGAATGTTAAGCAAATAATGATTGTCGGAGGTAAATTATGCAACAAACACACGACCGTTACATAAACCATCAGATGTTAGACTGCATCTCCCGTCCCCAGTATGAAAATGGGTGCTCGATAGCATCTTTGACTGCGGTTTTTAATTATCTCTATGCGGAACAGCTTGGTGGAATGAAATCATCTCTGGAGCTTGCATCAATCATGGGGCTTAAAGTTGATGATATTGGCACAAAGCTAAATGCGAGCAACAAAACTGTGATGGGCTGGTTTGATAGGCTAACCAAACATTACAAGCTGCATGGGAGTTGCTCGATATATCTAAGTGCCAAAGATGTGAAAGACTATTCCCGCAATGCTGCGGTGATTTCCCAGTTCAAAGATGATATCGCCAAAGAAGATAAGGCGTTCATCTATCATCTGGAGAATCATTACAATGTGGTGCTTGGCTATTTTGAACATTCCGTTTCACCTGCCAAAGCTTATGATACTTCTGCTGACCTACAGCGTTGGATAGTTTTGGGAGAACACTCGGAGTATAACCCCATAAAAGATTGGATGAGAATGGCTGTCTCTTTGGTAAATGAGGATTTGGCAAACAAGATTCAGGATAAAATGGCGGGTCCTATTTGGAGCAGAAGATGGCGCAGCATAAGGCATGATCTGCTGAAATCACCGCATCATTGCATTATGGTTTTCAGCAAGTAGAGCAAAATAAACCACACACTTGGAGGTACAAATGAACAGGAAAAAGGGTAACAAAGCCAGTGAGCACAAGCACGATTTTGCCAAACTGCGGTTCATTGGAGAGGCTGAATTAGTAAAAATCCTGGAAGATGACTATTCTTTCGCGCAGTATTATGATATCTTTGATAACCGGGAGGAACTGGAAAACATAACATCCAGTATGCTCTCCAATGCACTCCTGCTTAGCCCTATTATTGCTCCCAGAATCTATGATATCTGCAGCGAAATACAGGATAAACTGGGATATCATGAACGCATAGATTTCTACCTTCTTGGTTCTCCTGAAATTAATGCGTTTTCTATCAATGGATTAGGAATTGTCCCCCACCTCATCTGTTTCAATTCTGCCCTCATTAAACAGATGACGGATGATGAATTGCGCTTTGTGATCGGTCACGAAATCGGGCATTTAATATATGGGCATAGCAAACTTAATATTGTCCAAAAGTTTTTGTTTAAAAATGAGAACGAGAGACCCCCTGCCATGGTAACTCTGCACTACTTTAGGTTTGTAAAATACTCAGAAATAAGTGCTGATCGCATAGGTTTTATAGCCATGCCCGATATTGATGTGATTACAAAAGTGTTTTTCAAATTGCTTTGTGGACTATCTGAGCAGTACCTTAGTTTCGATGTGAAAGAGTATCTGAAGCAACTTGATAGGATTAAAGAATATGCTATTGGTGATATCTTCTCTTCACACCCCAATCCTATGATTAGGATACAGGCATTAATGGATTATAGCAAATCAGCCCTTGTAAATAGTTCAGAAAAAGATGCAATATCAGATGCTGAGGTGAATGCTAACATATTTAAATTGTTAGAGTTATTAGAGTTCCACCCTAAGAATGAAGGCGATCTGCACAAAGTCCTGTTTCTTGGTGCAGCAGGTTTGTATTTGGCTTCTCTTGAAGAAGAACATTATGAACAGAAGTGGCTGGTGCTGTACGATTGGATAAGTGATTATTCATCTCAGCCCGAGAAGTTTTTGGAATTTGAAAGCTACGATTTGTTGGTAGCAAAAACTAAGGAAATATGTTTGCATTATGCTGACAAACAAGATAATGATAAATTTAGTCTAATGGAAAAGTTGGTTTTTGTCACCTTATTGGACGGTAGGCTTGAGCCGGAAGAGAAGAAACGTCTGCTTGAAATTGCGGCGATGATGAATATCTCTGTAGATGCAACGAATATTATTATTCGCAAGTGTAGCGAATCCTACCTTGCGCCGAATAAAAAGATGAATCTAAACAAGTTTGGATGATATTCTAAACTCATAACTGCCATTGTTGCTATTAGTAAAGGAGTTTATACATGCTCATAGGAGATTCAATAATCCGGGAATGCAGTTCTTGTTCCGGGCACATTATACAGCCAACGCTGGCATCGGGTAATACTTTGGGGGCTATTTACTGGACAGATGGCTGGATGTATGCAGATATGCTGCCAGATTCTCCATTGATAGTAAAATGCCCTCATTGTGGGGCTTTACTTAGGATTTATGATCAGAAGGAAATAGGCAAAATGGAAGCGTGGATGGGTTATTTCTCGCCCCCTAAGGATATGTTCAAAGATAGCTCTCATTTTACAGGGTCAACAGCCCGTGATGAAACGCAGGAGGGGATTCCCAAATGCTTTGTTCTGCCTTCGTTCGAAGACTACGTAGCCCTGCAAAACGAGGATAATCTAAACCGCGACATGCGCATGTATTTGGTTCAACATGCCTGGTGGGTAGGTAATGATATCCGCAGGGATTCACTTGTGGAAGTGGAGTTTAGCAAGGCTGAAAAAGCCAATTTAGAGAAGTTTATAGAGCTATTAGATGTTTCTAATGAAGATCAAGCTATGTACTTGGTGGAAATATATCGGTAATTGGGCAGGTTTGCAGAGGCAGAAGCTATCTTGAATAAGTTAATGGAAGCATTTATCAAGCTGCATAATCTGACGACTGAGGATATGCTGCGCATAGTGGAAGAAGCAAAACAAATATCTGTGAAATACAAAGAGGGTTTAGAGGCAAAGAAAATAGTAAGGACAAAAGTCTGGACAAGAGCAGATATTAAACGCAGGTACAAAAAAATTAAGACCGATGCAGAATTGGACGAACTGGTAGCTTATTACAATAGCCCTAATGCCTTCAATGAGAATGCCCCTGATACTGTCCCTGATACAATACATTTGATAAACGATACCATAATGTATCAGTTGATTAACCTAAACATGTATAAAATCCTGATAAAGAACAAAGATCCCTACGTGAAGAAGGTGGTGTTTGACAGCTATATTAATCAGATTGTTATTCCCTGGTAAGCCAATTGGAAATACCAATCTACCAATCATTGTACCAATTTCCCATTCATTGGCTAATGGTTTTCAGCAAGTAGCTACGCATACGAAAAAAAGCTAAGGAGTCCCATGGGGACGGGATTTTAGATAGAAAAACGAGCAAAAAGATTGAATTAGTCCCCTCGGGACGCCATATTTAGCAATATGTGGCAGCGAAGATTATCAAAGGTTTGGGTACCTTCTATCTAAAATGGCGTCCCTACAGGACTAAGGCTGCTCTTAGACGTTGTTATCTATCTAAAATATCGTCCCTACAGGACTCAGGCTGATCTTGGATGTTGTTGTCTATCTAAAATGGCGTCCCGATAGGCTTCTTTACTGCCCGCCATACGGATAGATGTTGTTGAAAGCCAGCTAATTGCTCGGTGTTTTCATCTAAAGACCTGACGTTAGGAAAGTAGAATTTGACAGCATATTAAAAAGCTTATCATTCCTTGATTGGCATCAGGCAAGATGCCTGATGTTCCAGTATAGGCGAGACGCCTATAATTCCTGTTCACTGTAATTCCTGTTCACTGTAATTCCTTTTAACTGTAACTTCTGTTAACTGTAACTTCTGTTCACTGTAATTCCTGTTAACTGTAATTCCTGTTCACTGGAGCTACAGGCGTCTCGCCTGTACTGGAAAACCAAGCGTCCCGCTTGCACTGGTATTGAGCATTTATTCAAAAAAAACCAGGCTTTTTGAAAATAAATCGCAATTCTGTCCCAAAATCTCAGATTTGTCCCCCTTACATTATAGAAGCATATAGTTCTTTGATGTGTGTATAGAGTGTTTTTGTGTTAGAGAGTCGAGAGGTCTTGAGGTCGAGGGGGCGAGAGGTATGGTGTAGTGCAGCTTATCCGATGCTGCATATGTGGAAGAGTGTAAGGGTGGAAAAGTGGAAGGGTGGAAGGGTGGAACAGATAGATAGGTGAGTTGTATAGCTAGAGATCAAGAACTCTCTTTGCTCCTTTACTCTTTGTTAACCAAAACCCCAGGAAGTCTGGAGTAGTAGCCACGTATTCTAACAAAAAAGTTGGAGATTAAAAAAGGCTCAAGTTCATTTAGAGTGGGTGATTGTATATATGGGCTACTTGGCAACTATTTTAGGATGTTCAAATTTAATCCCTTTGGGGATGATCGGTATTAGCGACTGGTTTTAACCCGGCGTTAATGAATATATTATTCCAAAGAAAGCCCCATCAGGGCGAAAGGTGTCTTTGTATAGCCAACAAATATTGCCAAATAAACTTCATACCATCTGGCGTCCCGCTGGGACTAAAATGTGGTTTTGATCTATCGTCCCGCCGGGTTAAAACCCGTCGCTAATACCTATCGTCCCGCCGGGACTCCTGTCTTGTATGTTTGTATCTCAATTTATCTAACCCACTATAAATGAGCTTGAGCCTTAAAAAAGGCTAAAAGTAAGCTGAATTATGAACAGTCTCGGTAACCGTCTTTTTTTACTTGCCAGAAAAGAGCTTGACATGTGCTTGACTTTTACAAGGAATGCTTTATCTATATATGTAAGAAAGAATAATTCAAGGAGAGCTTTGGTGGAAGATACCGTAAATAGAATACCCAGAACCCTGCCAGTGCTACACATGAATAGTGTAGTGATGTTTCCCTATTTGCTGATGCCTCTGGTTATCTCAGATGAGGAATCTAAACTCGTGATAGATTATGCTCTTGCTCACGATAAATTAATGGCTTTCTTTTTGGACAAAGAGAAAGAAGATAGTGTAGAGACAGAACTTGTCAACATTGGCACCGCTGTTACTATTCTGAGGATGATGCGTAATCAGGATGGTTCTATCAGCCTGCTTTTGCAGGGGACATCCCGCATCAAACAGCAGAAGATGGTGCAGAAAGAACCGTTTATCATGGTGGATGTGGAGACCATTACCGAACAAAACACCGATGATACAGAGATTCAGGCGTACCGCACCATAGCCCTGGAACTGCTGGAAAAGATATCGCAGGAAAGTAGCTTGCTAAACAAAGAGATGATTTCCGGGCTTACCAATATCAAGCAAGCCGGCAGAGTGGCAGATATAATCGCCGGAAATATAGACCTGCCCGTGGCAGACCGTCAGAAGATACTGGAGCTAAGCAATTTAAAGCAACGCTATCGTTTCCTGAATAATTGCCTTGCCGACCTTATCCGCCAAATGCGGGTGGAAAACCATATCCGCAGCAATCTGCAACTGGAAATGAACGAAGACCAGCGGCGTTACTACCTGCGGGAACAGCTTGATGCAATACGCAGGGAACTGGGCGAGACAGACGAAGTAAGCAAAGAAATGTTCAAATGGCGGGAGCTTATAGAGAAAAATAAGCTGCCAGAGCACGTGAAGGAAGTAGCCTACGAAGAGCTGGAAAGGCTTTCCACTATGCAGCCTGCCGCTAGTGAATACGGCGTTATCCGCAATTATCTGGATTGGATTGTTAACCTGCCTTGGAGCAATTATAGCAAAGACAGGCTGGATTTACGGAAGATAGAACGTATCTTGGCGAAAGACCATTATGGGCTGGAAAAGGCGAAGCAGCGGATTATGGAATACATTGCCGTGAAGAAGCTTAAGGGACACTTGAAGGGACCTATTCTTTGCTTTGTTGGTCCTCCCGGAACTGGGAAAACCTCAATTGGTAAATCCGTGGCGCGTGCACTGAATCGCAAGTTTATCCGCATGTCTTTGGGCGGTATTCATGATGAGGCAGAAATCCGTGGACATCGGCGTACCTATATTGGTGCCATGCCTGGTAAGATTCTTATGGAAATTAAGCGGCAGGGAACGGCTAATCCGGTGTTTATGCTGGACGAAATAGACAAGTTGGGCAGAGACTTTAGGGGTGATCCTGCCTCTGCGCTGCTGGAAGTTTTAGACCCAGAGCAAAACAACAGCTTTGTGGATAACTATATCAACCTTGCTTTTGACCTGTCGGAAGTAATGTTCATTACCACCGCGAATTCTTTGGATACTATTCCCCCTCCCTTGCGTGATAGAATGGAGATTATAGAGTTCTCCAGCTATCTGGAAAACGATAAGATTGAGATTGCCAAAAGCTTTCTTATTCCTCGTGAACAAGACGATAACGGCTTAGCCGACGAAGACCTGGTGCTTAGTAAATCCGCCTTGCAGGAACTGATAAGGTATTATATACGCGAGGCTGGGGTGCGTAATTTGCAGCGTCGCATAGGCTCTATATTCCGTAAGATAGCACGCGAAGTGGCGATGGGAAACTCCAAGAAATGGCGGATAGGTGCTAAAGATATAGCTACCTATCTGGGACCACGTAAATACACATTGGAACTGGCTAATCGTAAATCAGAAATCGGCATTGCCACAGGTTTGGCTTGGACAAGCTATGGCGGAGAAATACTGTTTTGCGAAACAAGCAAGATGCCTGGAAAGGGTAATATCTTACTGACCGGCTCTTTGGGCAACGTGATGAAGGAATCTGCCAGAATAGCGGTAAGTTATTTGAAGGCAAATCATGTGCGTTATCACATCGATGCCAAAGATTTTGAAACCTCAGATATCCACATCCATTTCCCCTCTGGAGCAGTACCTAAAGATGGACCCTCCGCAGGTATCACTTTAACGGTTGCATTGGCATCACTGTTTACAGGTAAAAAAGTAAGGCATGATGTTGCTATGACTGGCGAAATTACCCTGCAAGGAAAGATACTGGGCATTGGTGGATTAAAAGAGAAACTACTTGCAACCCGCAGAGCTGGCATAAGAAAAGTAGTTTTGCCCGATGAAAACAGAGAATCTTTATCAGACTTTTCTGCTGATATTCTGGAAGGATTGGATATCACCTTCGTTAAAGAAATCTCGGAAGCTATAAAAGTATTACTAATCCCAAACCCCAAAGAACCGGAACTTAAAGCAAAACGCAGGGATGCGAAAGCGAAAGCTAAAACTCTGAGAGCAGATGGAACGCTATCCTAATATAAAAATCCTGCTTTCCTTACCGCAACAATACATTCCCAAGGCGGAATTTGTGTTGCGTACCTATTGCTATATCTTGCGCTTGAATCCTAAGTTCATGTATGGCAATCATTATGAAGGTGCACATCTGTATTATGGAGTGGAGACTACTAAGGTATATCCTCTTAAAATAAGCTTTGATCCTTCCACAGCGGAATTCTTCGAAAAGCGGGAGCTATACCCTCTGGAAGATGTAAACTTCTGCAAATTCAGGAGTGAGCACATTCCCTTTCTCTTTTCCCAGGGAGGTGGGATATTCTCTTTTGGAAATGAATCTTGTGTTTTTCGTAAGGATATCGTTGCCAGCGGTTTCTATTTCTTAGCCTGTTGGCACGAGTATATCCTCAGTTCCCATGGACAAAGCAGAGGCAGGGTAGATTTCAAACAAAGTCTTCAGTATCGCTGGGACTTTAGCGAAACACCTGTAGTGGACGTTTATTGCCAGATGTTGCTTTATGCAATGGAGAAATATGCACCAGAGTTTATACGTGATATAAATTGGGCGGACGATAGAAAGTTTGCCGTTTCGCTATCGCATGATATTGACTATTGGAACTACTGGGGTGGCTCAGCAAAGCTGGATAACTTTAGATACAACATCAAAACTTTCCTTGCTCGCCCCTTTAATGCCACCTACAAGATTGCAGGGCATCTTCTTCATAAGAACCTAATCTACAATCCTTGGAAAACCATTCGCACTCTTGCCCGAAGGGAAATAGAAAAAGGAGTTCGCTCCACTTGGTTCTTGCTGGCAAGGGACGATTTTGCAGACAAACGCCAGAACTATATTAGCGATTTGCAATCCCGAGAACAGATTATTGATTTACTGGGACAGCAGGAAGTAAGCTTGCACGGAAGCCCCGAATCAGCCTTTGACTTAGCTGTTCTTCAGGAGGAACTAGCCAATTTGCGCGAGCTTGGGTTCAACCCTAGCGGGTTCAGAACTCACTACCTGCATTTCAACTACCAAGAAAGCTTTTCAATACTGGAAGAGGCAGGAATCAAATATGATTCCACACTGGGATATTGGGAAAATATTGGGTTTAGAGCAGGTATTTCCTTCCCCTTCTTCCCTTTCAATATAGCCGAAAACCGCCCCTTCCGTGTTTTGGAAATTCCTCTAATCGTGATGGATACCAGCTTATACTCCAAGAAAGCTATGGGCTTGGGCTATTACTCTGCCAAACGCAGCCTACGCAGGCTTATCGATGTTGCCGCAAAGTACCAGAGCCATGTGTCTTTATTGTGGCATAACACCAGCTTTGATCCGATAGATTATCCACTATGGGGTAAGTTATATTGGGATACTATAGATTATGCGCTTAAGAAACAAGGCTGGATAACTTCGCTACATAACATTTATGAGGAATGGGTTAACCTCAGTTACTAATAATCGGGAGTAATGATGATCACCCTTCTATGGGAAGCCTTCTTTATCGTCTTCATGTTTTTATGCATGCTTACCTACTTTGTTTTCGTGGTTCTAAAGCTGTTTCTTCCTGCTCATATCTATCACGCATGGGTGCAAAAAGTCGTACGGTTCTGGGCTAGAACCACTCTTCTTACTACTGGCAGCAGTGTTGATGTAGAGGGTTCTGAGAACCTTCCTGAACACCGCAATATCTGTTTTGTCAGTAACCATCAGGGAATGTTTGATATCCCGCTGGTGCTGGGCTTTTTGGGTATTCCTACTGGTTTTATTGCCAAGCAGGAGCTATTCAAGATACCTGTATTAAGCCATTGGATGCGTGAGATGCCATGCGTGTTTATCGATCGTGGCAGTGCCCGTAAGGCGATGGAATCGTTTAAGAGAAGCTCAGAAGTGATAAAAGCTGGACATCCTATGGTTATCTTCCCTGAGGGGACACGCAGCAGAAGTGATAACCTAGGCGAGTTCCATTTAGGCAGCCTGAAACTCCCGATTATGGCGAATGCTACCATTGTCCCGATGGTAATAAAAGGTAGCTGGCGCATCATGGAAATGGACAAGAAACTACATAAAACCAGGCTTAAAATGCGGATTCTGCCTCCTATCGAACCAGATAACCCCATTTATAGGGATAAACATGCGCTGGCAGAACACCTCCATAAACTAATTAAAGATAACTTGCAAGAGATGTAAATGCGGGCTGTTATTTTTGTTGCGGTGCTGATTTTACTCGCCACTTCTTTATTGCATGCGGATGCGAAACTGAGCTGGGGACCCAAACTTGGCTTCAATCTATCTCAGCATTACGGAACAAAAGGCGCAGAAACGGATTACAAGGTACGGACGGGCTTACGTCCTGGCTTAGCTGCGGGAGCTTTTGTGGAGATGGAAATATCTGAGAACCTCAGCCTTATGTATGAGCTGCTCTACACCCAAAAAGGCTCGAACGAAGATATCACCGTCTATCGCATCGACGAAGCGGGGGATGGCGTAATGGTTGATCTCCCCAAACCTGCCGAAATGAAGGTTAAATACTATCTTGACTATATAGAAATCCCGGTTGTGTTTAAGGTTAAGATGCTGGATAAACCGAAGTTCTCTATCTTCACGCATGCGGGAAGTGCCATGTCCATAAAAGTAAAGGGATATCGGCAACTGGATGGTAAGGTTTATCTCACCAATGGAGACAGCTTTGATGAACTGATTGTGTATGCAGAAAGCAAGCTGGAGGAAGTGAATATGTTTGATTTCAGCTTTGTTTACGGGGGGGAGTTTGTGCTTAAGTACAAGATTCCGATACACTTAGAGTATCGTTTCACTTTGGGATGGGATTACCTGTCTTTGCCCACAAATCCAGAATATGATCCTTCCTCCAAGCCTGTTGAACTACGCAATCAAACTTATTCTCTCATTCTCGGAACACGTTTTTAACAAAAGGAGCTTACACTATGAAAAGCCACTACAACTATGTATTACTACTAATTGTAGCCTTACTCTGCATTACTACCAATGCGTGGACGCAGCCGAGCTACACTAAGGTATATGCAAGCGGTCTTTACAACTCCAACCAGATAGATATCCTGTATAATTCGGCTCATAACGAAAGCCTGATTTACCAGTTTAATGGCGAACTTGCCACCCAAGTTATGACACCTTGGTACACACTGAATGATTGGCAAACTTGCACCATTACCATGCCGGCGAATCATAATATCGGGTTCTATAGCACAACTCCAGAGCTTTCGCTAACCCCTCTGTTTTGGGAAGGCAACGGCACGCCTCCGCTAAGTTATTTCACCCCTTTAACTTCCGATCCTTTGGGAGATCATCTATTCACTTCTGCATGGCTGGATATCACCGATACCAAAGTCTGTATGTCTCAGGATAGGCTGTATTTCGCCATGCGCAACAATCACACGTCGTTTCCGGTTAGTTCCGGGCTTACATATTTTGCCTATATGCCCATAATTGTTAATCCCGCTTCGTCGCCAGAGCAAAACCCCATCGTATTTGGCTTGATGTACACGGTTAATGTAATGGGAATAATAAGCCCCGGACTATACAAGATAACAGGGACGGGCTTAAGCGATTTGGTGCGGATTGGCAATATCGAAAGTGCCGTTGTGGGGCAAAGCCTTGTCTTATCGTGCGCAAAGGCAGATCTGTTTGCAGACCAGGATTTCATGGCATGGTTCACCCCCAATAATCCCTTGATTGCGGTTACTACTACCACCAGTAAAATCACGATTACGGCAGGAAGCCTTCAAGCTGATCTGACAGAAGGCGCAAACATGCTTTTGGAGCAAAGAACTATTCCCGTGGACAATTCCTTTCCACCAGTGCTTTCAGAGCCTCTCTATACCTTTGAACCTGGAGAGCAAGCCACAATGACCGCCTCGATTAAATACCGCGATGCAGACGGCAATTTCCCACGCATAGCAAGCCTTAGTATCGACGGTGGGGCAGAGTTTCCCCTGGTTCCAGATACCGGGTTCTTTGGTAACTTTGTAGATGGCGAACGCTTTACATCGGCAAACTTAAGCCTCGAAAACACCTGGAGCCAAATCAGCTATCGTTTTTCTGATGGTGATGGCTTTGTATATTACACCCTGAATAGCAGCGGGAATGAAGATAACATCCTTGCCCCCGCAACGCAGTTTAGCCTCTATCCAAACCCAACTACAAATAAGCTGCAAATAAAGAATCTGGATAGTTCCATACGGGAGCTACTCGTTTACAATATCCGCGGACAGAAAGTGCTAAGCTTAACGGTTAAGCCAGACCAAAAGCAATTGAGTTACGATGTCTCCAGCCTAAACACGGGTGTGTATTTCATCAAAAGCACTGCGCTGCATTCGGCTGCACAAAGATTTGTGATATTGCCCTGATATTAGCCGTATTTGACGGCAAGCTTTTGCCAAGAGAGAGCTGCGCAAGTGAGATATTAAAAGTGAGAGCTTTATAGGTGAGAATCTTCTGCAATAGGGCTTCTTGATTGAATTGCCCTATCATTGCCCACTCATTGCCCATATGGAGGGCAATGGGTGGGCAATGATAGGGGTATTGGAGCAAGGAAGAAACCTGTTTTGGCAAACTATTACGTTGCGAATTTACTAAATATATGCCAATTCTATTGAACAGTCCCAGTTTTAGGTAGCTTTGAGGGCTATTTGTCTTAGTGCTTCGTACATTACAATACCCACAGAATTGGCAAGATTGATGCTGCGGATATTTTCGCTCATGGGAATGTTTATACACTGCTGTGGGTATTGCTGTAAAAGACTTTCGGGTAACCCGCGGGATTCTGGACCAAAGACAAACACATCACCGGGTTGGTAGGTTTTATCCCAAAAGCAGGTTTCTGTTTTGGTGGTGGCAAGGAAAATACGGTCGTGGGGGAAAGACGCATAGATTTCTTCTATAGATTCATGCAAATGCAGGTCTAAGCTTTTCCAGTAATCCAGTCCGGCACGTTTAACTGTTTTATCGTCCAGAAGGAAACGAATAGGCTTAATCAAATGCAGGGGAGTGTTGGTGCCAACACAGAGGCGTCCAATATTGCCAGTGTTTTGGGGGATTTCTGGTTCAAAGAGAACAATGTGGAGTTTTGAATCCATCACTATGATATCTGGAAGCCGAATAATCTATCCCAGAAATCCAGCCATATATTCAACTGTTCAGCTATAAGGCTCTGAGGCAGCTTTGCATTAACTACATAAGCCGTGAAAGGTATGGAAGAGAAGTGCATGGGCATCATGGTTTTACGGTTAGCGGGAAACATGCCAAGCTTGTAGATTACCATCTTTTGGGCTTCCGGAGTTAGGAAATGCTGGATGAATTTCGTTGCCATATCATGGTTTAAACTCTCTTTATGCAAGCCGATAGACTCCACATATAGGTAACTACCTTCTTTCAGCATGGAGATGTCAAAGTTCTGATTGGCGGGATCGGTTTCTTCCAGAAAGGCGGGGATGGTGTTAAAACTCATCAAGAGATTGCACTCACCCTTTTTGAGTACTTCCAAGGCTTCGTTTCTATCGGTGTAGGTTTTGTAGATATTCTTGCGGAGGCTTTTCCACATGTGTTCGTAACCGTCTGCACCAAAAAGTGCTAAACTCCAAAATAGACTGGCACGTCCCACGCCTGATTCATGTGGGTCACAGATAGCCATCTGGCTTAAATACTTGGCATCCTGCAATTCCCCAAAAGATTGTGGGGGTACGGCAATATTCTTTTTATTATACACCAAACAAAGGCTGCTGAAAGCATAGGGGATAAGGCGTAATTCGGGGTCAAAAATGCTGTCTTTATCCAATAGCTCTGGGTTAAACCCTTCGGGGCGAACAAACTGGGTAGAGAGTGATTCTGATATTGCAAAAGAGTTATCGATGCCCAAAGCTAGATCGAATTTGCTGCTATTTGCTTTGTCCTTAACTGCCTTGCATAGTTCCGCAGCGTTGCGGAAAAGCACGATATCTACAGCGCAGGCGTTTTTCTTAGTGAATTCTGGTATTATAGTAGATTCCAAGCCCGATTTGCGGAATATATCTGTGCAATAGATGGTTATGGTGTGCTTATTGGTTTGCGCTGCGGAAGTATTGCCCGTTTCCTTCTTGCCGCAGGAAGATAGCAGAACGAGAGCCAATAGGATTGAAAATAGACGCTGGATCAAGGTTAAACTCCAAATAGCACCCAAGCTACGATGAAATCCATCACCAGAATTGCAACAGCAGAATATACAACGGTTTGGGTGGTAGCTCTGCCAACTCCTTCCGCACCGCCAAAACAACGGTTTCCATGGAAACAAGCGAAAGTGGTGATAATAAAACCAAATACAACAGATTTCGCCAAGCCACCCCATAAATCGGAAGGCTCGAAGTAACTGCGCATGTTGTTAAAGAAGGTGTAGTAATGAATGCCATACCTAAGCCACGAAAAATACCAAGCACAGATTATCCCGATAGCATTGGCAAAAACAGTGATGAGCGGAAAGGCGACAACACCCGCTAAAATACGGGGCATATACAAAAACTCATAGGGATTGATGTTCATGCTTTGCAGAGCGTCAATTTGCTCGCTTACGCGCATCGTGCCAATTTCAGCAGCGATTGATGCACCTACTTTCCCTGTCATAACCAATGCAGTAAGCACTGGTGCAAGC
Source organism: Candidatus Cloacimonadota bacterium (assembly GCA_028681035.1). The sequence continues at coordinate 8,871 of JAQUJJ010000021.1, read as the reverse complement.
TCTATCATGGTGGATTTGCCGATTAGTACACTAAGTAAGTTTACCGGGATATAACCTTTGGATTGATACACCGCCTGCAGGGCAGTTACTAAACCCGTAAAAGCAGCGGTTAATGCGATTAAAAAGAGAGAATCAAAGCCGATACGCTTAAATTGAATGAGAAATTCTTGGTAACGCTTGCCTATCGCGGGAATACGGGATAATGATTTGCCAATAAAGATGCTATATTCGCCGATGCCGGCAAAAACGTTACTGATCATGTGCGTCATCAAGGGGTCTGAATAAAGTGTATTCCTTTTCAAAGCCCAATTCTATGTTTCCGGTGGCGCCGTGCCTGTTCTTGCTGATGATAATTTCTGCAATACCCGGTTTCTCTGTTTTATCGGGATAGTAATATTCATCACGGTAGATGAACATCACCAAGTCGGCATCTTGCTCGATAGCACCGGATTCACGCAAATCGGCAAGCTTGGGTCTCTTATCATCACGATTATCCGCAGCACGGTTAAGCTGGGAAAGTGCTACTACAGGAACCTTCAAATCCTTAGCCAGTATCTTTAAAGCACGGGAAATCTCTGATATTTCCTGCTGGCGGTTTTCTTTATCGCGGGGAAGGGTCATTAGCTGCAAATAGTCCACAATAATAAGGTCAATTCCATCAATCTCAGCGGTCAAACGGCGTGTTTTAGCTCTAATATCCAGCGGGGTGTTGGTGCCGGACTCGTCTATGTATATCTGCTTGGTGGAAAGCACTTCCGAAGCCTGCATGATACGGATTAGCTTTTCTTCGTTCATACCATAGCCCTTCATCATACTATCCATCTTAACTTCCGAAGCAGAACTGAACATCCGCATCAGCACTTCGTCCGCTGCCATTTCCATAGTAAAGATGGCAACCTTCTTGTTCAGATTAACCGCCGCATGTGATGCGATGTTGAGTGCCAGAGCCGTTTTACCCATAGCTGGGCGGGCTGCAATAATGATGAATTGCCCTGGTCGGAAACCACCAGTGATTCTGTCTAAACCTGAGTATCCTGTGCTTACTCCCACTACTGGAAGTTTTGTGGAGGCAATTTGGTCTATGTTATGTAATACTTCCGCACTAATCTGGTCTATGCGTTGAAAACCTTGATGGCTGGGAAGTTCGGCGATGGCAAAGATAGCTTGCTCGGCTTCGTCAACAATGGTCTTGATTGGCTTGGCAGAAGTGTAGCAGGATTCGATAATCCCGTTTGAAGCTAAGATTAAGTGCCTAAGCAAAGCTTGCTCGGTTACAATGGTTAAATGATACTCAAAATTAGCACTGGAAACTACGAAATCGGCAATCTCGTTTATGTAGGGAATGCCACCTATCTTTTCCAGTTTATTGTTTCTTTCCAGACGGTTGATAAGGGTTAAAGGGTCAATTTCTATGCTTTCGTTAAAAAGCTCTTCCATAGTGCGATAGATAATCTTGTGCGCACTGCGATAGAAGAACTCTTCCTTAATCTTCTCTATGCCTTTGCTAACTACATTGCTGTCAATCAGCATAGCGGAGAGTATCGCAGCCTCAGCGTTTATATCAGCAGGTAGGCTGCGTTCCGATATTTTGGTTCTTTCTTGGGTTTCGGAGCTATCTCTTTTTGCCATTATACAAGTCTATTCTGAAGACGATAAGGGTTGCTTGCCATACTTTTGCTTCATTGCTTTTGCTACATTAGGAGGAACAAAATCGTCCAATGGACCACCTAAGCTAGCCAATTGGCGTATCATAGAAGAGGAGAGGTACATGTATTTAAGGCTTGGTACAAGAAAGATAGTCTCTATCTCGGGGCTTAGTTTCTTATTGGTGAGGGCTAGTGCTAGCTCGAATTCAAAATCTGATACAGCTCTCATTCCCCTTATCATAATTATGCAATCCATAGTTTTGGCGTAATCTATAAACAATCCCTTAAAGGTAGATACATGAACATTTGATATGTGCTGAGTAGCTTCCTTACAGAGCTTGTAACGTTCTTCCAGGCTGAATGCCGTTTGCTTATCTGTTTGGTCTGCAACTGCTAAAATAACTTCGTCGAATATCTTGCCGGCTTTCTCTAGGATGTTTATATGCCCATAGGTAATAGGGTCGAAGGTGCCGGGGTATATCACACGTGTCATTGCTTACTCAATGCTGCCTTACGGATTTCTTCCAGTTCCGCAATCTCTTTGGGGATGTTTTGAGAAAGAACGCAATATCCAGTTTCTGTAACCAATACATCGTCCTCTATACGTATACCAAGCTTTTCCTCAGGAATGTATATGCCTGGCTCCACAGTTATCACATTGCCCACTTCGAGGATAGCATTGCGTCCGCCCACGTCATGAGTATCCATGCCCAAGAAATGCGTAACGCTGTGCATGTAATACTTCATCACATCATCAGGATGTTCAATCAGACTAATCTCCACCATCGCAGCAGCTAGCAAATCTCTAGCGGTTTTATTAAGCTCAGCCATCTCGATACCGGGCTTTATCATCTCGATAACCTTTATCTGAACATCTAACACCAATGTGTATATCTGTTTTTGACGCTCTGAAAAGCTGCCACTAATAGGGAAACAACGGGTAATATCTGCGCTATAATTAAGGTATGATGCGCCTACATCCATTAAAACTATCTCGTTGTTCTCAATACGGCATTCATTTGATTTGTAGTGCAGGGTTGCGGCATTTATTCCGCTACCAACGATGGGGGAGAAGCCCCATTGTTTTACTCCCATACGCTGCATGCGATAGAACATCATGGCTTCCAGTTCATATTCCATCATGGAGATTTCAGCACCTTCCAGCACATCCATAATCGCTTTACCGGTAATATCAATGGCGCGCTGAAGCTGCATAAGCTCCCAATCGCTCTTAATTTTACGCAAGGGTGTTACCAAGCTAGTGATAGATTCAATTACTATATTGGGGAAACGTTCCTTGATAGGAGCAAGCCTGAATAACTGTGTGGTTAAGGGTCTATCTATTACTTGGCTACCGATGTTCGCCCAGATCTTAGTTATCATGGGGCAGTACAAGGAAAGCACAGCAGCGAATTCGTCTATGTAGGCTATTTTATCTATCCCGCTAATTTCTTTTGCTTCTTCTGCACTCATCTTGCGTCCGTCCCACACTTCTTTGGCGGGGTCGTTACGCTGGATAAAGAGATACTCGCTAGGGACAGGGTTGCTCTTGTAAGCAAAATATATCGCTTCGGGGATTTGTAAACCTGTTACATACAGGAAGTTATTATCCTGCTTGAATTTCTCCAGATTTCCTTCCACAGAGGCAAAAAGGACAATAGCTTCTTTATCTGCTAAGGCAGCGATAAGCATTTCGCGGCGGGGGCTGGTAATTTCAGCGTTCATAATGTCTCCTCTATTTCTCGTTAGCGGCTTTGCTTTGGGTTTTAATGGGTTTGATAATACCAAATTCAGGCTCTTCGCTTTGATTCACAACTCCGGGGGTAATGAGGCATGTCTCAATATCTTCACGGTCTGGGATATCAAACATAATCTTCAGCATGAATTTCTCCATGATAGAGCGTAAGCCACGGGCACCAGTTTTTTGCATAATGGCAACACGGGCAATTTCTTTTAAAGCGGCTTCCTCAAAATCAAGCTCTACGCCATCCATTTCGAAGAACTTCTGGTATTGTTTACATATTGCGTTCTTGGGTTTCACCAGGATGTCTATCAACGCTTCTTCGGTGAGTTCATGCAGCGTGCATATCACCGGCATTCTTCCGATAAGCTCTGGTATCAAACCATATTTCAGCAAGTCATGAGGCGTTGTCTGGTCAAAGATTTTAGCATCTTCTTGCTTCGTGCCCAGTTCCACATCAAAACCTATTGCTTTCTTATCCATACGCTCTTTGATAATCTTTTCCAAACCAAAGAATGCACCGCCCGCTATAAACAGGATGTTCTTAGTATCAATCTCGATGAATTCCTGCTGAGGGTGTTTACGTCCGCCTTTGGGGGGAACATTTACCTTGGTGCCTTCCAATATCTTTAGCAAAGCCTGTTGCACGCCTTCGCCACTAACGTCCCGAGTGATAGAAGGTGTTTCGGATTTGCGTGATATCTTATCAATCTCGTCTATATACACGATTCCACGTTCTGCTTTGGCAACGTCATAATTGGCATTTTGTAACAGCCTTACCAGAATGTTTTCCACATCTTCGCCCACATATCCTGCTTCGGTTAGCGTGGTGGCATCAGAGATGGCAAAAGGAACCTGCAAAAAGCGTGCGAGGGTTTGAGCAATCAATGTTTTTCCGCTTCCAGTGGGACCAATCATCATGATATTGCTTTTTTCAAGGTCTATCTCGTCATTTTTACTCTGCTTAAATATGCGTTTGTAATGGTTGTAAACTGCCACAGAGATTATCTCTTTGGCTTTGTCCTGACCTATTACGTACTGATCAAGGTAGTTTTTTATCTTACTGGGGATGGGTGCATCAAAATCCTCTGGGGTGCTATCTTCTTTGTTAGTATCAATTATTGTATGGCACATTACGATACATTCGTCACAAATGTTACCCGCAATGCCCCTGATGAGGTTTTTTACTTCATTTTCGGCTCTACCGCAAAATGAACAACTCAAAGTCTTATATTTATCCAAGAAATCCTCCTGTATTCTTTTATCCCGGATATTAATTCAGGGCAAAAGCCTTCTCAGCCATTGCCCTTCACTCTCTATTATCTAGGCTTGTTTTCGTCAAGCTATTTTCGCATGGCGATTACTTCGTCAATAATCCCATACTTCATGGCTTCTTCTGCGCTCATGAAGTAGTTACGGTCTGTATCGCCGAGTATCTTTTCGATGGATTGATTTGTGTGCTGGTGCAGAATTTCATTCATGCGCTCACGCAGGTACAATATTTCTTTTGCTTGAATCTCAATATCTGCTGCTTGTCCCTGTGCACCGCCCATAGGCTGATGAATCATAATCCGGCTGTTGGGCAGGGCAGTCCGCTTTCCCGGTGCGCCTGCTGCGAGTAACACTGCTGCCATACTTGCTGCTTGCCCGATGCAAATAGTGCTTACACGGGGCTTGATATATTGCATGGTGTCGTATATTGCCAATCCAGAGGAGATTACTCCACCAGGGCTGTTGATATACATATAGATATCTCGCTCGGCATCTTCACCTTCAAGATGCAGAAGTTGCGCCACAACTGTGTTGGCAAGGTTGTCTTCTATCACTCCGCCCAAAAACACAATACGGTCTTTCAGCAAGCGTGAATAAATGTCGTAAGCGCGTTCTCCGCGTCCTACTTGTTCTATAACCATGGGGATAAAATTCATTATTCCTCCGTTGTTTCCAAGGTTTCGGCTTCGGGAATCTCTGGTTCTTGTTCCGGTTCGGCAATCACAAACTCACTGCTAGCAGCAATCTGCCTCAAAATGAAGTAGTTTTGCACTGCCATTTTGAATTCTTCAGTGTCGAGATCAGCTTTGTTAGCCTCTTTATATGCTTCGGCGCTTTTATCTTCCAGGATTGCTTCGTGGATAATGTATTCTGCTGTCATCTCTTCGCTAACTTCCAAAGGCACGGCTTTGCGCAGGTTATTCATAATGTACATGCTAACCATTTCCTGAGCTATCTGCATTCTATATTGATAAACGTAGAATTTCTTATAGTCGGGATTGTCTATCTTTTCTGCTTCCTGCTCTGCAAGATATTCAATGGTCTTGTGGGGAAGGTCGAAGTTATTATCCACAAACAGCTTGGCTATCACGCTGTAGTTGTCTATATTAATGTTGATATGCTCGTTCTTCAGGCTCATGTCTTCGCTTACTTTTGCCTTCATCTGTTCTAGTGTATCAAATTCCATATCTTTGGCAAATTCGTCATCAATAGCAGGGTATTCCATGCGGGAAATACTGTTCACCATCAAGCTGCACTGGTAGCTGAATTCCTTTTCAAGATGCAGGCTGGCATCCATGGTAACCAGCATAATGGTTTTTCCGGGAAGTTGTGCTTCAATAACATCTCCCGTCTTGCAGCCTACCAAGGTTTCCAAAGAGCGGTTGTGCATGCTTTCTCCGGCAAACAAGCTGCCTGTTTTGGTGAAGCTTTCACTGCCGTGTTTGAAGCTGATATCTACCATCACCTGGTCATCTAAGATTGCAGTTTCCACGTCTATGATATGTCCATTGTCCTGCACTAAGCTTTCAAGGTATTTCTGCACTTCTTCTTCCAGCACTTGTGGTTTGTGAGGGATGTTCAGCCCTTCCAATTGCTTAAATTCCACATTGGGTTCGTGTTCCACTTCCACCTTTATGTTCATATCTTCACCTTTTTCCCAAGTGATATCTTTCACTTCAGGGAAAAGCAAGAAATGAATCTCGTGCTCGTGGGCTACTTCTTCGAATATTTCGTCCACGTAGTCTTTCAAAAAGTAATCTCTCAAGGTATCTGTATGCATCCTCTCTACCATAGCAAGAGGAGCTTTCCCTTTGCGGAAACCCGGAACTGCGATGTCGCGTGAGGCTTTGCGGAGATATTTCTCGTATGCTTTTGAAGCTTTGTCAGCGGGGACGCTGATGTTAATTTCTTTGGTTACGGCATTTACTTGATTGAATTCTACCTGCACTTTATTCTCCTGTTGTTTAATTAAATATTATGGTGCGAAAGAGGGGACTCGAACCCCTACGAGTTTAACCTCACTGGATCCTAAGTCCAGCGCGTCTGCCAAATTCCGCCACTTTCGCATGCTTTAAAAGGCTATTCTGAACCATAAAATCTATGCTTATGCATCTGTCAAGTATGAAGTGTGGGTGTATGCAGGGTAGCACTCCGATGCTATTAATCTATATGTGTATTCAAACGCAGGAACGGCGTCCTACGCTACAGCAATGTCCCAAGCTGCGCATTGTCAATCAAGCGGGTTTTGCCTACCTTAACAGCCAGGATCATTCTGGTATCCGCTACTGCTATCTCCGCAGGAAGCAAAGTTTCAGGATGCACAAACTGAATGTAATTTATCTCTGCATTATGTTCAATGATGATTTCACTTGCCGCTTGCAATAGAACCTTAGTATCAGTAATCCCTTGGGAGAAAAGCTGCTTTGCTTTGTGGATTGCCTTAGACAGGCAGAGAGCTTGCTGCCGGGTTTCGCCTGTTAGATAGGTATTGCGGCTGCTCATTGCTAAGCCATCGGCTTCACGGACAATGGGGCAGGAAACAATCTTGGTGCGCAGGTTCAGGTCTTTCAGCATAGTTTTTAGCACTGCCACTTGTTGGAAGTCCTTTTCGCCCATGAACATCAAATCAGGATTCACCAGATTAACGAGCTTGAGAACAACTGTGGCAACACCTCTAAAGTGGCCGGGACGGCTTGCCCCACACAGCAGTTCACTAATTCCTTCCACATTCACCCAGGTGCGATAAGGCTTGGGATAGATGTCCTCAGCGGTGGGGATAAACACATAATCTACTTTGTATTCGGATAATAGCTGCAAGTCTCGCTCCATATTGCGCGGATAGCTGCCCAAATCTTCACTTGCGCCAAACTGGGCGGGATTCACAAATATGGATACAATAGTGATGTCGCATTGCTTGTTAGATTCTTTTACCAAAGACAGATGCCCTTCGTGTAAAAAACCCATGGTGGGCACGAAACCTATAGTTTTATCTTTTTGCCAGTTGTGGCTGATACCTTGCATTTCCTCCGGAGTATGAACTTGTGTCATATCAAGCGTGGGGTGGCAAATATGGGGTGGTAAACTCCGATTTGCCACAGCATCCAAGGGATGCTGCAAACACGGTTCTTATCTCTACCAATTCGGAGATTGGCATCCCAATATCGATAGTTGCGGCAATGATTGCTAGAGGTATAAATATCCACATTTATAGAATCTTATCAACCTTGTTTTGGTCGTTTAACACCACAATGCGCGGCTTGTGAGCCTGCATTTCAGCTTCGTCGATCATCCCGTAATTGATGATGATAACTTTGTCGCCAACTTGAACTAATCTTGCTGCTGCGCCGTTTATGCTGATGTCTCCGCTGCCGCGTTCACCCAATATAATATAGGTGGAAAAACGGTTACCATTGGTGATATTGAATATTTCCACCCGCTCAAATTCACGCATTCCAGCTTGCTCTAATAGAGCTTCATCTATTTTGATGCTGCCATTGTAGTTTATGTCGCACTCCGTAACCGTGGCACGGTGGAGCTTGGATAAAAGGACTTGCCTTAACATTTTCGGACTCCAGTTTAATGTTTTGTTGCCTTATCTCATAAGCACAGCTTTTGTCAACATAATTCGCTTTGTATCATACGCAAGTGTTTATTTATTAAGGGCATAGAGAACACGCTCTTTCCTTGTTGCTTATCCGCTACCGATTAGATGCTGTACTGAAGAGGATCCGAACGGGATTCAACCCGATGAGATCCCGATCTGATCCCGATCTGATCCCGATCGGATAAGCAAGCGGTTAGTAGGAACAAGGAGCAGCATTCCAATCCTGCTAAACGCAAATGTTAAAGCAGAGATTTTATTTTACCACAGAGCAAATCCGTATAATAAAGAGCAAAGCAGAGTTACAAAAAACTGCCCACTATTTGAGCAGGTATTCCCCCCCCAATATTAATAGGAACACGGATTTAGCTTACTTAACGGATTTTCGCGGATTAGTTTAGGTAAATCTGGAATAATTTAGCAGTTGATTAGCTTTTTCACCAGTTTTAGTTGTTACACCTTGTTCTAATGTCTGTGTTAATCCGTTAACCGATCTTTACCATTCTGCATAGTTATATGCTTGCACTGCAGGCTGTTAGCTGTTTTATGGGCACTACACAAGTTGACGTTTAGTAACTGTTCTTTTGACAGGGTAGGGGTTTAGATTCAGA
>JAQUJJ010000145.1 GCA_028681035.1 Candidatus Cloacimonadota bacterium | reverse complement strand
CAAGATATGGTGAGAGGGGCAAGAATATGCTCCTCTCACCAATAAAACAATGGGAATAGCCATGAAACGAATCACTCTTATCTTATGCCTTTGCTTGATAGGCTACTTAAGTGCCACCACCTGGGTTGTAAAGCAGGATGGCAGCGGACACTTCACCCAGATACAAGCTGCCATCAATGCCTCCAGCGATACGGATAGCATCATAGTGTATCCCGGCACCTACATAGAGAACATAGATTACAGCGGAAAAAACATCTTTATTTACAGCCTGGAATACACAAGCGGAAACCAAGCCTATAGGGATAGCACCATCATCGATGGCAACCGCAACGGCTCTGTAGTTAAATCCATCACCGCCACTACCAACTGTGGCATCTATGGCTTTACGATTCAAAATGGGAGCGGGGAAAACAATTATTATGAGCTAGGGCAGTTTCTCTCGTCTGGTGGCGGAATGTTGTTAAGTAATGCCACGAATTTCAGTTTGGCTGCATGTGATATCAAGAATAACCTTGCTTACACTGGAGGGGGAGTATATTTATACAACAGCATGGTTTATATGAAATCGTGCATAATATCGCAAAATTTTGCTTCTTTAGGTGGCGGTGTGGGTTTGAATTGGCATGGCAGAGTAATTTTTGATCAGATAATGCGTTCCAGTGTTTATGATAACATTGCAGGACATGGTCAAGATATCCTAGCCAGCAATACTATGGTGGATTTGGAAATATTTCTTGATATGGGAACGGTAAATCACCATAATAGCTATTACATATCTTATACTAAAAGTGTATTATCAGATCCTGGTACTCTCTTGAATATTGATATCCTTAGGGGCTATTTAACTGAGGTTAATGCAGATATATATGTTTCTCCTGCAGGTGATGATTCGAATAATGGGATAAGCTCTGCTACACCACTTAAAAGCATATACCGGGCAATGCAGATAGTTCAGTCTGATAGTCTTAATCCGAAAACTGTTTATCTTGCTCCAGGAAACTACTCATCTGAAGAAGGGCAGTTTTTTCCGATAGGACTTAAATCGTATGTAAAACTTCAAGGTGCTGGCATTGGATTAACAAATCTGACTAATTCGAGATATAGCAAAACGATTCGTGCGCAACGTGTTAACAATATAGCGATTGATGGGCTGAGTTTGAATAACAGGAACAACCCTATTGTAGGAAGCCCCATTACATATTCCAGGATTGTTGATGGGCGCATTTCAAACATTATAGTTAATGGCATACCTTCATCGATGAGGGGTGGTATCTATCTGGGTTCAAACTCAGATTATTACTCAAACTGTTATCTGGACAATGTAACAATTTCCGGCAATAATGCTGTAAGGCAATCCGGTCTCTTTTCCCTTGTGGTAGATTTGGATATTGATAGGTTGACAATTGATAACTGTAGTGTAACAGGGGGAGAGTTAGATTCTCCAAATTCGCTATTTTATTTTAGCGGTAACAAACTTAAGATGAGCAACTCCAAGATAGTAAATAGCTCTGTTTCGTATAATGATATAAACATTGTCAGCATTGGCATCAATGGAGATCAAGCCACCCGCGAACTAAAGCTGGATAATGTTCTGGTGGCGAATAACCAAACCGGTGGGGGAAACCCAGTGTTCATTGCCAACTTCAGTGATAACCCCGGTATCATCAATAACTGTACCTTTGTCAATAACAGCGGGGCAGATTATGCCGTGCGGCTAAACGGCAATTTTGAGGTAAATAACTGCATCTTTGATAATAACACATCAGGGGAGATAAAGAGTGCGGGCAGCACTTCCCAGCTACAGTTCAATAACAACTTCATTCGCAACTATCCCGCCTCCACTAGCTTCGAAGCCTTTAACAACGTTATTTTTAATGATGTTGTCCTCAGCAGTGATCCCGGTTTCTGCAGCAGCATTGCCAATAATCCATTAAGCTATCAGCTTGGTAATAGCTCCATTTGCCGGGATATGGGAACACCTGATACCACTGGTTTGGTTCTACCAGATACCGATCTTGCCGGTAATCCCCGCATCTATGGCACGGCAATAGATATTGGCTGTTATGAGTGGAACTATCCCGTTAGTGTAGAAGATGAGCTTGCCCCTCCTGCCATTCAGCTAAAAACCTTTCCCAATCCCTTCTCAGATCAGCTAACGCTGCTATTTAACCTGAAGCAGCGTGGTCGCCTCAATTGTGAGTTCTACAACGTTAAGGGACAGAAGGTACGCAGCCTTGCTGATGCGCCCTATAACAGCGGAGACCACATGCTTATCTGGGATGGCAGGGACAATAGCGGACAAAGGCTTGGCAGCGGTATCTACTTTATGAAGCTACAATTGGATGGCAAGGCAATCGCCACACGAAAGATGATTTTGGCGAATTGAGCTTTGTTGTAGAGCAGCATTCCAATGCTGCTAAACGCAAATGTTAAAGCAGAGTTATAAAAAACTGCCCACTGTTTCAGCAGGCATCCCCTCCCCCCAAAGATTAATAGGAACACGGATTTAGCTTACTTAACGGATTTTCGCGGATTAGTTTAAGTAAATCTGGAACAGCTTAGCAGTTGATTAACTTTTTCACCGGTTTTGGTTATTATCCCTTGTTCTAATGTCTGTGTTAATCCGTATAATCCGCTGAATCCTTGTTCATATTTTATCTATCTCACTCTATAAATTGCTTTTCCAAGCTTGCTTTAGCCCAGTGACGAGGTTCGACATCCGTACCTACAAAGGAAAATGGCAGGAGGAGAACCAGCTTATCTACCTGTTTAAAAGACGGGGGGGAATTTGAGCATAAAATTCTGCTTGACATCAAATATCACTAACGAATATATTGTTCCTAGCACCTCATAATGCTTAGGATAAGAGAAAAACAGAATTTGGAAGGGACTCTGGAACGTTTGTGTGAGATAAAGGCTCTAAGCCAAAAATAAAAAAGGAGATCAGAGAAATGATCTACTCAAGGTACTGTAGTATTGTCACCCCCCCCCCAGAAAGCTGCCCGCAAGCTAAACGCATTCTTTTATAGGGGCTATAATTTGCGCCCGCTGCTGTTACTATTAGTATTGATTCTACTAAGCTCTGGATTATCCGGTTTAACTACATTGAATGTACTTGTCGGATCCACTAACTTCGATTTACAGACGATCATCAACTATGCTTTACAGGACTTGGGAACAGAAACCGAGGCGGAGATAATCCTCCAGTGTAGCGAAATATCAATACAACCTGGTTTACCAAGCTACACTAGCCTAACAATTAACATAGGTGCATCAAGCTTGAGTAAGCTGAGCATAATTGGCTTAAGTGCAGAGAACCACAGTTTATTAACCCTTACACAACATACTGCAGGCATAACACCTACGAGTATTTTTACTGTGAAAGGTAATTACGCAGAAAACAAAGAGGTTGCCTTCAAATATCTTAACCTGCAATATTCTGGAACATATGTAGATCGGCATGGTATAAAAGTAGAGAATGGGCTAAATATGGTTAAGGTTGAGAACTGTAAGTTCTCTCAGTTGGGATATGGAATTTCAGAAGACACAACCTTTCCCTCAAGCTCTATGGTACGGAACACCATTTTGGATGCGAATGAATTCTATGAACCAAGTGGTGTTGGTACTGGAATGAATTTTACCCCATTTCATCTGTTCAAATATGGCAGTTACAGCAATAGTCCGATTGATGCTAATATAACTATTACCAACAATGTGATTAGCGGTTTGCCCAAGTATTGGGGAGATATTTCTATCTATGGTGATGACAATATTGATCTGAATATTTCCGATAATCATTTCATAGATTCCAGCGCGAATAGTAGCTCTGCCTACTTGTCATTGAGTTCTTCGGACACTGGGTCTGTAAATCTACTGATGCAGAGGAATGAGTTTATAAATGGGCGTGTACTTATTCAAGGTTTGTCTGGAAGCATAGTTAATAACAAATTCTTTACTGAGATTAATAGATCTCTTGAATGGCAGTTGTTTTTGTTCCCTGTTAGCACTACAGATCACATCTCAGTAAACTCAAACATGTTTTCCGGCGCAAGCCAGTCAGCTATAGATATGTCATCCCAAGGTGATGACGGAACATTGTCTGTAGCTATAGAGCAAAATTCATTTACAAACTACGGATCAGCCCTTCGCATCCATACGTCTCAAAACTATACCAGTGGTACGGAAATTATAAGCTCCTTCAAGAATAACCTAATAGCTTGTAATAGCACTCCCTTTTCTGTATTGGATGGATTAGGTCCTATAACGCTTAGTCCACAGGTAGTCGTAACTTATTGTTTCTTCTTGAACTCTATACCAAGCCATGATTCTTTTCAGATTGATTTGCTCACATGTAAAGCAGGTGATCCTGGGATAGCTCTTGATTCTCTGAATCACAGCTATACACTTAATTGGAACGAAAACGAGCGTAGCCCATTGATAATGGGTGGTACTCTTGAGGGTTATTCTATATTCGGGATAGAAAGCAGAAGGGATATTGGAGCGATACAATACGATGAACATCCGCATGAATATATGGCTTACACCTTTCCTGCGGGGAATGATAGAAACGGGATAAAATGGATGAGCTTCCCCTCTCTGGATAGAATCTATGGGGACGAGGATATGGCGTTTACCTTCTTAGAACAACTTTCAAATGCATTTACACTTAGTGCAATTCATTGGAAGGAACTCAATTATGCGGTACAGGATTTGTATGTCAGTGGTGGTACGTGGTATGGTTTAAATCACGCTATACAACCACAGGTAGGTTATAAGGTAGAAATGAATCCAAGTCTACAGAACCCCATCACAATTTCAACTCCTGCCATTAAACCCGATCCTGAGCTACCGATAACCCTGAAAGCATGGACGAATCAGCGCAGCGCAATTCCGGATAACGAGAATTGGCTTGGCTATTTCGGAGAGCAAACCGTCCATCCCTATGAAGCTTTTGAGAGTATCTTGGATAACCTGTGGTACATACAATCTCAGAACTGGACATTGGCAAGAAAGCGGGTTTCTCCCAGCAGTCCCTGGATAGGGTTAGCCTATCCGGGTTCAAAGCCACCCACTTTGCAATATGGGGATATGGTAATCGTGAAGTGCTTTGAGGATGCAGATTTTACTTGGAATACTGAAGCGCCCGAGCTAGAGCCTTTCGTTAAAGAGAAAGCCACTAAATTTACCTTCATAGAAAAGATGGATTATGTTCCCGTATATGTAGAATTCACCGGTACAGACATTCCCAAGGAAGCTGCTGTGTTTCTTGAAGGCGTGTGCAAAGGTGCAGCAGTAGTGGGGGGTAGTAGCGTGGAAATACCTGCCTATGTCCTAGATGATCTCGCTTATGGAGCAGAACTGGAGCTGCGTGTATTCTACGATACAAAGGCAGCTTATAACCCTATTCCCCGATACCAAACCTGGAATATAGAAACAGAACAGTATGAAAACAATGCCCTCACCCTAACCGAACGCCAGCCCTATTACATGATGAAGATGGATGCAGGTTCACTGAATGACACTCCTGCGCCCAAACTGTATATGGCTAACTATCCCAATCCTTTCAATCCGGATACCACTCTGCGCTTCAGTTTACCCGAAGATGCAGAGGTAATCCTTGATATCTACAACCTTAAGGGACAGAAGGTGCGTAAGCTGCTAAGTGGCAGCCAGACAGCCGGGATGCACACCTGCCTGTGGGACGCCAAAGATAATAGTGGCAACAAAGTAAGCAGCGGGATATACTTTGCCGTGCTATCAACTCACGGAAATCAGCTAAGCCGCAAAATGCTACTAATGAAATAAAACAATATCTGGTGAGAGGGGCAAGATAAGCTCCTCTCACCAATAAAGCAATGGGAATAGCCATGAAACGAATCACTCTTATCTTATGCCTTTGTTTGATAGGCTACTTAAGTGCCGCCACCTGGGTTGTAAAGCAGGATGGCAGCGGACATTTCACCCAGATACAAGCTGCCATCAATGCCTCAAGCCACACGGATAGCATCATGGTGTATCCCGGAACCTACATAGAGAACATAGATTACAGCGGAAAAAACATCTTTATTTACAGCCTGGAATATACTAGCGGCAACCAAGCCTATCGGGATAGCACCATCATCGATGGTAATAGTAACGGCTCAGTAGTAAAATCTATCACCGCTACCACCAACTGTGGTATCTACGGCTTTACGATTCAGAATGGGAGTGGTGATTACAATTATTATGAACAGGGTCAAACCTTTTCTACTGGTGGTGGCATAACAGTAATGAACTCAACGAGCTTTCAAATATCAAGGTGCAGCGTACAGGATAATAGTGCTTATCTTGGCGGGGGAATATTTGTTTACAACTCAACAGCATACATGAAATCATGTCTTATTATCAAGAACTTTTCATCATCAGGAGGTGGCATCTACGTATATTGGCATGGCAGAATATTCTTCGATTCTGTGCTGCGATCAAGCGTTTATAACAATATAGCCGGCTATGGTCAAGACATACTTGCTAATGACACAAGGTATGATTTAGAGATATTTCTTGATATGGGCACGGTCAATTATCATAATGACTACTATGTCACTTATGTAAAGAGTTTCTTAACGTTTACAGGCAATCTACTGAACGTCGATATTCGAAGAGGCTATTTGAGCGAGGTTAATTCTGATATATATGTTTCACCTGAAGGTAATGATTTGAATAATGGGTTAACATCCGCTACTCCTCTTAAAAGCATCTACAGAGCACTGCAAATGGTTCAGTCAGATAGTCTTAATTGCAATACAGTTTATCTGGCACCCGGAGACTATTTATGTGTTGATGGACAGTTTTATCCCATTGGTTTAAAATCGTATGTGAAATTACAAGGTTCTGGTATCGGTGTTACAAATTTGATTAATCAACAATACAGTGGCACTATCCGCGGAATATTTGTTAAGGATGCAATTGTAGATGGGCTAAGCTTGTATCAAGAGGGGAACCCAATAATAACTAATCCTGTCTTTTTTGGTATGGTTCAAGGGGCAGAAATATCTAACCTACAGATCAATAGTTTGTTATCTGGATCTATTGGTGGAATCCAGATAGGCTCAAATTCATGTTACTATTCTTATAGCAAATTGAATAATGTTATTATATCCAACCAATCTGCACCAAGAGAATCGGGATTATATTCTAGTGTGGTTGACTTAGATATTGAAAGCTTACTTGTTAACCATTGTTACGTTAGCGGGGGTGAAATTGACAGTCCTTCTTCGCTATTCTATTTTAGTGGCAACAAGCTTAAGATGAGCAACTCTAAGATAGTAAATAGCGATGTTTCGTATAATGACATAAACATTGTCAGCATTGGCATCAATGGCGATGAAGCCACCCGCGAGTTAAAGTTGGATAATGTATTGGTAGCAAACAACCATACCAGTGGGGGGAACCCTGTGTTCATTGCCAACTTCAGTGATAACCCCGGCATCATCAATAACTGCACCTTTGCCAATAACAGCGGGGCAAACTATGCTGTGCAGCTAAACGGCAATTTTGAGGTAAATAACTGCATCTTTAATAATAACACATCAGGGGAGATAAAGAGTGCGGGTAGCACTTCCCAGCTACAGTTCAATAATAACTTCATTCGCAACTATCCCGCCTCCACCAGTGTTGAAGCGTTCAATAACGTACATTTCAATGATGTGGTGCTAACCGGAGATCCCGGGTTTTGCAGCAGCATCGCGGACGACCCTTTAAGCTATCAGCTTGGTAATAGCTCCATTTGCCGGGATATGGGAACACCTGATACCACTGGTTTGGTTCTACCAGATACCGATCTTGCCGGTAATCCCCGCATCTATGGCACGGCAATAGATATTGGCTGTTATGAGTGGAACTATCCCGTTAGTGTAGAAGATGAGCTTGCCCCTCCTGCCATTCAGCTAAAAACCTTTCCCAATCCCTTCTCAGATCAGCTAACGCTGCTATTTAACCTGAAGCAGCGTGGTCGCCTCAATTGTGAGTTCTACAACGTTAAGGGACAGAAGGTACGCAGCCTTGCTGATGCGCCCTATAACAGCGGAGACCACATGCTTATCTGGGATGGCAGGGACAATAGCGGACAAAGGCTTGGCAGCGGTATCTACTTTATGAAGCTACAATTGGATGGCAAGGCAATCGCCACACGAAAGATGATTTTGACGAAGTGATATGCCTTGAGTCGAGGAGTCGAAGGGCCAAGGGGTCGGGAAGTAGAAACGTAGAGCTTGTTACAATCCTGCTTATGTGTAAAGGTTAAATATCCCTTCTTTTACCAAACAAACCTCAGCTTTTCTCCTCTTTTCTCTGCTTTGCTCTGTGTTAAAAAATACTTAGCTTAACCCGCTATTTTTAGCAGCATCGGTGTGCGGCTCTACAATCTCTTTTCCCCTTTTTTAATAAAATCTCCCATTGCGCTTTGCACCACTCTCGTAGGCGAAAACCACGATTATCAAATCCGGCAAAACCAATATTCAGGGCTTATAGCACCTATAAACAGTACTAATTAGCTTATTCATAGACACCATAACTAAATATTTTGACATTACTTATATGCTGCAAAGCAATACGTTAGCATTTTTGGGCACACTTATTTTAAAGAAATCTCAAAAAAAGCAATTGACAAAAAAACAGCCGTTAAGAGTATGACGCAACCTGCTCGTCGAGGGCAGGGAAAAAATGATCTTTAATTAAGTTTATAGAGTGTGAATGTGAGAATGAAGCTCTTGTCACTTCAGTCATATTTTATTATGATGGAGAGTTTGATCCTGGCTCAGGACGAACGCTGGCGGCGTGGATTAGGCATGCAAGTCGAACGGT
>JAQUJJ010000144.1 GCA_028681035.1 Candidatus Cloacimonadota bacterium | reverse complement strand
TCTGAATATGGTACAAGGGTTAAAACCCTTGCCTAACGTCTTTCAAGGAGGATATGAGCTGTCCGTCTTTCAAGGATGGTATAGGCTATAGCTATCTTTGGGTTAGTCTCTGTTTCAGAATGACAAACAAAGAGCCGAAGACAGAGAATCTGGCTTCGGCTCAAGGTAGTTAGTTCTGATTTATTCGTAATATTGTCATTATTGTTTGTCTCTCACCTTGGCCAGTCGTGTTTTCAGCTCTGACCAGAGTATCTTCTCTTTGGAAGAGTTTAGCGCTGCCAGGGCGTCACCCTCTCCCTCACGATAGAATTTCACCGCCACTACCCGGTAAAACATCTGAGTTCTGAACTGAGCCACATAGGTATGATTATACGATGTGCCAGTTACAAAATTCAGGAAGTAGTAGAGATGATCATCGTGCTCATAAGGCGATTCAATATAGAGGACAATATAGCCATCTGGTACTATCGGCGTGCCATAAATGGTCTCTGTTACCGGCTGCCAGCTAATGATGGCATCATCACCCTCAATATCTACCTCCACGCCTTCCACCATGGCAGGGGGCACATATTCACCCGTTCCGGTCAGTTTGATCGCCATAACAGGGAGATTGGAGGCATCGCTGTGGATAAAGAGGGAATCACTCACGGCACCATTGGTGCTAGGGGTGAATACTACATTGAGCGTTGCGGTTCCATTCACCGGAATCACGATGGGCAATGTTGTTCCCGCTAAGGCAAATTGGCCACTTGTCAGGTAATAGGATACCGATGCGATATTGAGGGGCGCGGTACCAATATTCTTCAGCTGGATCGCTTGAGGAGCCGAGCTATCACCCAGATAGACCGTCCCATAGCCCAAAGTAGAGGCACTGAATAATTCTATGCGGGGCGTCTTAGGCAAGGCTACGATGTAATCCGTTTTAGTCTCTGTAGCAGATCCGCCAAAGTCATTGCTCACAGTCAGGCTGACAGTATAAGTCCCTGCTGCGGTATAAGTGTGCAGAGGATAACTTAGCCCTGAGGTAATACCATCACCGAAGTCCCACAGCCTGGATGAAACACTGCCCACGCCGGGATTGATGGTCTCACTGAATTGCACCGCCAGCGGGATGTCTCCACTCTGGATATCGGCCTCGAAATCTACGGTAGGAGCTATCACCTGCAAAGGGGTAATGCTGAAGTTGGTATCGCTCTCCAGCACCATATAGCTATGCGTCTGGTCTTGCAGCTTAATCCGACAATTTACGGAGGGCGTTTCCGGAACCTGCCAGGTATAGCCGAGACTGGAGGCAGGGATAGTGGAGGCAATTAAGTTCCAGCTTGTGCCATCGTCATAAGTATAGTACAAGTTCAGATTCGTAAGTCCGCCATGATCCCAAGAGATGTTTTGAGAGCTAAGGGCAGGATAATCTTCCCCGCCATTGGGTTCATAGAGGATCAGGTTCTTGTCGGTCACTTTGAAAGCTTATTCGGATTTACCTACGATCCGATTGCTGCCTTGTTCCACAGCTCTCAACCACATCGTATTGGCCAAGCCTGTATCTACAAACCACATCATACTTTCGTCGCTTACCGCTACGGAACTGCTGTTGATCCTGGTCCAGCTCCAGTTATCGGCAGAATATTCCCAGAATATACTGGAACTGGAAGCAATATCCTGCAGCTTCCAGCGGATGGTAAAAAGAGATTGATTGGTGATGAATCCAACACCATTGGCATTGACCAGCTTGAGCGAATTGCGAATGCTAAAAGCGGCATCGCTGAGTTCATTAATGCCCAAGTTTTCCACCGGTCAATGTAGCTTTGTTTTAACCCAAAAACGACCCGGGTAATTTCAAAACAACCTTGCTGACAAAAAGATACAGTGTGAGCAAAGCCAGAAGACCAAAGCAAGAAAGGTCGTTTTAAGGTCAAAACAATGATATATCTTGTATTTCCCTAATGGATAAGGAATTAGCTACACTTGCTAAAGTGCTCAAGTAACCAATCAGTAACAAATGGCCTATTTTAGCTCTGTTATTGTTTGCTATAATAATATTATATAGTATAGTATATTTGCTTTATTAGAATGCAAGCACTCCCTGCATTCTGTAAAATACTATAGGTTTTTCCTGCATTCTCTGCATTCTCATTGTGCTGCAATGGCTTACGTTGCATTGTGGCCTGCATTCTTGTTGCATTCTCTGCATTCTTGCCTGCATTATCACTCATTAGGGTAAATATCCAGGTTAAAAAGCCCGGCCCCGGTCCCTGCGTGCGCCTCTATAATTGCGCCCAGGCTCTCTAATATCGCTTCTGTGGCACTATCTCAAGCCGGTGCTATAGTTTCCTTGTCCATAAAGAAAGCCGCTCAGATCAATGAGCGGCTTCTGCTTGTTTGAGAGGTTACTGGATCAGTCCTGGAATTTACCTTCAAACAGATTTCCTAAGCCTGCGTAATAGTCCATCAGTGCCAGAGGTGCCATATTGACAAGGTTTGAGTAGTGTTTGCGTTCTGCTTTCTGCTCTTGCGTTTCAATGTTATCCATGTGGCTGTCAAGGATTTTGCCAGCTTCCTTCTTTGAAAGCTCATTTTGCAGGTTATCATGGTTTCTGATAGCAGCATACTGATCAGCCAGAATCTCGGCCTTGAATCCGGTCTTCTTGCCGGCTGCATACTTATCAAGCTCCGCCTGAGCCGCTTCTTCTGTTATGCGGTTATTTATTGCATACTTTTTCACAATGTGATTGCCGCTTGAGATTTGAACCATTTTCCGTTGACGCTCATTTTCAAGATCCTTTAACCTTGTTTCAATAGCCTCTTGTTCTTTTCTCATCGCAATTCCGGCTTGCTTGACCATTTCCATTCTATGTTTTTCAGCCAGCGCGGCATAATCTCCGGCTTTCCTGCTGTCCAGTATGCCGGTCCCGTGAGCCTTTACAAGCTCTGCTTTAATCGTTTCTCTGTTCTCAATGCGTTTTTTCCAAGTGCTTGCAATTGTGGTCATTCTTTTGTCAATTTCTGTCATTTTGTTTGTCATGGTGTTACCTCTTATTCTTAATTGTTTATGTCGTTATTGTCAAGATCATCTTCTGCCATGCGTTTAGGCACTAATACGATCTCTGTTTTATCATCATCAAATCCACTGAAGGTAATACGCCCAGTTGAGCCACCTTGTCCAAATGCGGCTGTTTCTGAATACCGGTGGTTACACTTCAATAGGAATATCGCAAAGGTTGGCGTTCTGCTTTCCAGGCCATGCTCTAAGAGCCTTACTTCCTGCATGTCCTGCGCAAGATCCCAGCATTGGCTGAAGTATTCGTTGCGCTCTTTTAACGCCTTGACGGTGCGCCTGGTGATCCGGTGGCGTGTTAAAAACGCCTTGAGCAGAGGAATTGTGCCGGTGCCGGTGCCTTCCATCCAGGATATTAGAGCATCGCCCAGCATCTCAATTTCATCATCATTTTCCCAGGCTGCGCCCACATCGTGTCTGATCGTCTTGATCTCTATCTGGTCCCGCTTTTGTGCCGGCCTTTTTTTATAGCTGCGCCCTGCATCGCATAAAGGCTTGTCTTGCAATGCTTGAACGTTTGCGCTTGCGCTCATATCGAAGCCTTCAGCTTTCCCAGGAAGTCTTTTTCCAGATCTGCTCTCACTTGATCTAAAAACTGGAGCGTTACGATCATTGACTCTTGGGTAAGGTTCGCCTTCTGTAGTGCCTGCATCATTGCAGTGTGAGCATCGTAAACCGCCTTGAAAGCGTATTCATTGCCCAGGCCCTTCTTGAGGTCCTTAAAGTTCATTAGTTTCTTGCCGGCTGCAAGTTCAGTTTCTCGCATTACCATCTTGATAAGTTTATCGTTTGGTGTCATTGTGGCCTCCTATGGCCGTTATTAAATGCCTGGAGCCCTTGTACCGGCCCCGTTTTCTCCTTGTGTTTGTTCAAATTTATTTCCCCATTAGATAATCGTTCATGTCCCAAGGTTTGCCGTTTTCATGCTTCTGGAGCCCCTTAAATCCCAGTTGGATAGCAAATGCTGTCCAGTTTATGTAATCGCATTGCTTGATCCTGGACAAAGCTTCTTGCCCAGCTTCATCCGGGTCCAGCCCCAGAATGAGCTTTTGATTGGGGTGTGCTTGTTTGAGATTATCGTATTGGCTTGGTGTGAGTAAGCCGTTTAAACTAATGAAGTTGTCTTTATTTGCCATCACTGCATAGCTCAAGCCGTCAATGATGCCCTCAAAGACAAATATCTCTTTCGCCTGGTCTGCATCCAGCCCATAATAGTATGTCGATGGTACGCCGTGCAGTTTAAAGCTCTTGGCATCCCCGGCCAGATTCCGGGTGCTCAGGCTGGTGATCCGGTTCGTGTCCTTGCTTGGGTGTGAGAATAGAATTGCCGGCATAAAAAACGATCCATAGAGCTTGCCATTTTTATTGTAATCGATCAGTCCGGCTGCTAATAAATCGTCTTGAGAATACTTCCCCATTAGGGAGTTGAAAAAGGTTTTGGGTTCGTCAATGCTTCTCAAACTGTATCGTTTTATGATGGCTTCAGTAAGTCCCCTATGGGTGAGATATTCCAGCCCTGCATCAGATATATCCAGATTTTGCATGACTTCATAATAGATATTTGAGTAATCTGCCATCTTTACGGGTTCCGGGTGGGGTCTCTCGGATTTCGGCTTTGTGAGAGGCTCTTTGGTGCATGATCTCGCTGTCGTTGGTGTGTTATATCCAAACAGGTCTTTCAGCGCCCCTATTGAGTAGTTAAAGCCTTTTATCGCAAGGTCGATAGAATCCCCGGAAGCTTGGCATTTAAAGCAATGATAACGGTTGGAGTCGCTGTATAAATAGAGGTGCCCGGTTTCGTCTTTGCAGAAGGGACAGTTTGCGGTGGCCTTACCCATGCGCTCTGTGTAGTTCAGACCAATGCGGTCTGCCATCTCGGTTATTGGTACGGTCTTGAGCATTGTGAACGCATCCATCACTTTATCCTCTTTTCATAATGTCCATATTTAACTTTCAGGAATAAGGTCGGCTTGGCAATAAAGTCTTTCATGGTTCTGCCTGGGAAGTCAATCTGCTTTGCGATCGCTTCGGCTTCGGCTGTGGTGAACGCCTCTGGGAGCCTGCTGTATAGCAGTAACTGTTTTTCGCTTAACCGGTCGATCGCTTCCGGTCTCTCGATCAAAGCAAATGCCTTTTCCGTTTGTGAGAGGAAATAAGCAAAGAGTTCTATTGCCCATTTGACACAATTTGCAGGGATCTCTGTAGGTGCTTTTTCGTTGGTGCAGAATTCGTGAGCCATTGCCAGGATCAGAGCGAAGCGCACTACATAACTTTCCCACTTGGAAAGAATTTCTGCCATAGGGTTGTCGTTATCGTTGTATTCATTGACGTTGACGGTGTTTTGCTTCTGCCATGCTCTGAGATCTTTCATTGCCTGGACAGAGAACCTTATATTCGTGCTGTCTCCATTGCATGGACCCTGGTTGCGAATGCCCAGGATAATCCGGTGGTAATCATCTACAATATCCTGATCACATTCTTCTTCTGGCCAAGGCTCAGCTCGTGCATCAGGGAAGGCAAAGAGGAAGCGTGCAGCAAAACCATTTTCCATGCGCCTTTTGGTGAGTAGATCCCCAAGCCGTGCGGGTTGGATGCCCCCAATGATATTGACAAAGCTTCCGTTTGTGTGGATGGTGTCTTGGGTTTTGCGGCTTATTATTATGTCCTTGCCCCCAAATAGTGTCAAATAATACGGCTCATCAGATCCTTTTGTGTAGCGGTTGAAGTTATCCATCAGAGCCATTATTTCATCATACTTCAATATAACGCCCTGGGGGTTGGATTCCACTGTTTGAGCCAATGATTCATAAGTCATGTCTGAGAGGACGTGCGGCTGGTACGATTTCGGCTTGGTGCCCTTGCAATCGTTGGCCTCATACAGTTGCATGTCTGCTTGGTAAATATCCCGTCTTTTTCTGTCGATCTCTTCAAATGGTGCGTACAATTCATTTAAGATATGGGTCTTCTTGGTCCCGGATTTTCCCACTGCAATTCCCCAAATGATGGCAGGCTCGATATGCCGGTTGCGTACCTTTACCTTGTAATTGCTGCCCACTGCGCTTGAGAGAGCCGTGAGCATCTCCAAACTTAGCAGATCGATATTGTAGCTTAATGTCCGGCAATACTCTCTGCAAACGGCCTGGATGCTCTCTGGGAATACGTGAAGCGGAAAGCCCCGGTGATCTTCATCAGAGGAGCCTTTTGAAGCGGTGGGAATCTTCATTTCTTTTTACCCATCATGGCATAGTTTGCGGCCTGTGTCTGGATCTCTTCTGCTGATGCGATCCTGCCATTGTTTAAGAGCTCGATAAGCTCATCTTTGCGAAAGTATAGTTTGCGCCCAAATGGTTTGTAGCATGGCAGCTTTTTTAGCCATACATACTGATAAACGGTTGCAGGCTTGAGCTTTAACAGCTCAGCGGCTTCCTGTAGGTCGATAAATTGGTCTGTGGCCATTTTATAACTCCTGGGGAAGCAGAATTACATTTTCCGCTTGACAGAATCGATCTGTAAGCCAGCGTTGGTTTGTTGACACAAACGATAACTTATGATCGTTCTGCCGGGAGCGGAATCCTGCTTCCGGCTTTTCTATTTACATAAAAACAATACCTTGGATTCTTGTCAAGGACTTTATAGCCTATATGCCTGTTACTCAAAGCTTTATCCAGATTCGTGTTTCTGGAATTATCCCTGCATCCGCTTCTTGCGTTTGGCTTTAGAACCTATGGGGATAATGTCCTTGCTGATTGCCTCTTCAGGCTTCTGGAAAGCGTCCATCAGCCTGTTGTAGTAATCGTTTTCGCTCAGCATAACGGCATATAAAACAAATCTTACGATCATGCTCAAATCTTCAGCAGATACGTTCTCTTTTATCGCTTCGTCTATAGCGTTGCGGATACGATCTTGTTTAGTAGATTGAACAGGTAGCCTGATATATTCGTGTATTTCCTTTTCTAATAAGAAATGAGCCAGGTCGTCTTCACTTTCTGGCAATTCTACATTTTCAAGATCAGGGTTGTTTTTTATTTTGTCCCGGATGGCACTAAAAGCGGGTTTTAATGGCTTAGATATCCGGTCCGGCTGCAAACGATTAGGGTGCAGTCTAAATACCGGCTGCGTCATTATAAACCGCTCCGCCTTATACTTTTTCCCGCATTGTGGACAGCTCAGATATACCCAATGATTTCCAGTCCGATATCTCGTCAATATCCCTCTACATTCTGGGTCTGGGCAAATAGCTTTTCCCCCAATGGGAAAGTGTGGTTTGCCCGGCTTCAAATCTTCTTTGGTTGGAAAGGCTATAGTTCTCATGTTTACCTACCTAATCTTTGTTATCATCAAAATGTTGTTGGAGCTTGCTTGCCGCTTCATTGAGGTTCTTATCTCTTACCTTGGCATAGATCATTGTCAGCTCAATTGCTGAATGCCCAAGCAGCTTTTGGATAATATGAATACCAATTCCGGCATCGATCGCAAGGATCGCAAATGTATGTCGTGCGCTGTGGAAAGTGACATCCTTTTGGATCCCGGCCTGCTTTATCCACTCTGTGAGCCGTTTGCGGATCGTTGACTCTGCTGGCAGGTCAAACACTCTCCCGGATGGTAAAGGATCCCCCAGGAGCTTCTTGGCTTCTGCAAGCAGAGGAATATAGAGCATATTGTCAGTCTTTTTCATGCGCAGACTTATGGAATTAGTTTGGTAGTCGATTGACTCCCAGTCCAGCCTGATAATGTCTGAAATTCTCAATCCGGTGAAGCAGGCAAAGAGGAAGGATCTTGCGGTTTCCGGGTGCTCGTATGGGGTGCGCTGCAATAAGTGCAGCTCTTCAGAGCTTAGGAATATCTTTTCCGTGTCCATCTTGCGGATCGTGATCCCCTGGGTGGGGTTGGAAAGCAGAATTTGATCCTTGACTGCGCAGTTCAGAGCAGCCTTGAACGTGTTGAAATATGCCCAGGCTGTATTCTGTGAATAGTTCGCAAGCAGATAATCCCGGAATCCCTCAATAAATGAATACGATAGATCCGTAAAGCGAATCGGTGCCGGGTGGAATTTATTGAGCGCAGCATTTACGCTGGCCCATGATCTGCTCTTGTTCTTTCCCTTATGGGTGATATATTCCTTGAAATCAGATCTGCGCTTCCACTCTCCAGCTTGCGCTCCAGCTGTCCGGTAAACTATCTCGGTTTCCCTGATCTTGCGGATCTCGTAAGCCTGCCCTATTGAGATCGTGTCGTGTGCCTGGTCCCCAGTCAAATAGAGCCCTAAGAATTCATAGGTACGTTTTTTGCTCAAGTAATAATCCAAATAGATACTGTGGCCTTGTGTCTTGGTGGCCTTCGCTCTGAGCTTTACCTTGCTCCCGGTGTTGGAAGCAGCTATCCTCTTCAAAGTTTTGTCGATTCGGTTGTCCTTGGTCATGATTCCCCCTTATGATTCCTGGTTAAAAACTGCAAGAATGCAGAGAATGCAAGCAGAATGCAAGGTAGAATGCAATGCAAGTCCTTGCTATCAAAGCAGAATGCAGAGAATGCAGGTTTTTCCTGTAGTAATTCATCAGTTCTTGAGCTGTTTATTGTTTCCATATGAGTACAAGTAACTGAGCGGGTAACGTTCTGTCAAGATAAATATGCAAAGTAACAGAATACAGTAGAAATGGAATCCCCCTTAGTTCTATAGTTTACATGGGCTTATATCTATCAGTTTCTACATCGTTGTTTTTAAGGTCAAAACAAAGGGCTTATATGTTAACTTGTTTAGGACGGCACAGATGGCTTCAGCCCATTTGTTGTCGTGTAGATGCCGTGGAGATAAGAGGATTTATTCCTACTATCTCCACGGCATC
>JAQUJJ010000143.1 GCA_028681035.1 Candidatus Cloacimonadota bacterium | reverse complement strand
CTGTTCATCCCTTATCTATTAATCTCATCTAAAGGAAATCCCCAAAATCCTGTTCATCCTGTTCATCCCTTATCTATTAATCTCATCTAAAGGAAATCCCCAAAATCCTGTTCATCCTGTTCATCCCTTATCTATTAATCTCATCTAAAGGAAATCCCCAAAATCCTGTTCATCCTGTTCATCCCTTATCTATTAATCTCATCTAAAGGAAATCCCCAAAATCCTGTTCATCCTGTTCATCCCCTATCTATTAATCTCATCTAATGGAAACCCCCAAAATCCTGTTTATCCCCGATCTATTATATTCATATCAATGGAAATCCAGTTGTAAAGGTTCTATGTGCCAGACATCGCGGGCGTATTCGTATATCGCTCTGTCGCTGGAGAACTTACCCATGCGCGAGATGTTGATAATGGCTTTCTTCACCCATTCGTCTCTGTTCAGATAAAGCTCATCCACCTTGGCTGAAGTCTCAATAAAAGCACGAAAATCCGCCAGATGGCAGTAAGTATCACCATCTTCCATTAGAGACTTCCAGATGGGCAGAAACAATTCCTTGTCTCCATCATCAAAGCTGCCGTCAATCAGGGAATCCACCACTCGCTTCAGTTCCCCGTCGCTTTCATAAAAAGAGCAAGGATTGTAGCCCTTGTGCTTCAGCTCCTGCACTTCCTGAGCGTTCATGCCGAAGATAAACATGTTTTCGGCACCAATCTCTTCCGCCATTTCCACATTCGCTCCATCCAAGGTACCCATAGTTAGCGCACCATTCAGGGCAAACTTCATGTTTCCTGTGCCGCTGGCTTCATAACCGGCAGTGGAGATTTGCTCCGAAAGGTCTGCTGCGGGAATAATCTTCTCGGCAAGAGAGACGGTGTAATTGGGCAGAAAGACCACTTTCAGGCGGTCTCGGATATCGGGATCTTTATTCACCACTTCGCCCAGGTTGTTAATCAGCTTAATCAGCCTTTTAGCAAGGAAATAACCCGGCGCAGCCTTACCTGCAAAGATAACTGTGCGAGGAACATAGTTGCCATCGGGATTGTCTTTTATTCTGTGATAACGGGCAATGGTTCCCAATACATTCAAAAGCTGACGTTTATATTCGTGCAAACGCTTAATCTGGACGTCGAAAAGACTGTCCGCCTTGGTTCTGATACCGGTTTCCCGATATATGTGCTTGCTTAATGCTTTCTTGTTTATCCCCTTAATCTCAAAGAAAGAAGCCCTGAAATCTGCATCGTCAATATAGTTTTCCAGCCCTTTGATGTATTCTAGATTGCGCACCCATGAATTGCCAATATGCTCGGATATCAGGCTTGCCAGCAAGGGGTTACAGGTATGCAGCCACAGGCGGGGAGTGATGCCATTCGTCTTGTTCTGAAACTTCTCAGGATACATTTCCACCATGTCCGGGAACATCCGTTCTTTAATAATCTGCGTGTGCAATTCGGCAACTCCATTCACTGTGTGTGAGCCGTGAATAGCAAGACGAGCCATACGCAGGGTTTTCTCGCGGTCTTCCTCGATAATGGAGATATTCCGCATCTTGATGATATTGCCGGGATAAAGCCTGGAAACTTCTGCCAAAATAGCGTTATTTATCTGATATATCAGCATCAGATGGCGGGGCAGCAGCTCTTCAAACAAGTTTATACCCCATTTCTCCAGTGCTTCGGGAAGCACGGTATGGTTTGTGTATGAGAAGCACTTACGGGTTATATCCCAAGCCGTATCGAAACTCAGCCTTTCTTTATCTATCAGAATATGCAGCATTTCCGGTATAGCAATGGCAGGATGTGTGTCATTAAGCTGAATTGCAATCTTGTCCGGCAGGTCTATAAAGCTATCGTGATCGCGTTTCCAGTTGGCAAATATATCCTGCAAGGTGGAAGACACAAAGAAATACTCCTGTTTAAGCCTTAAAACACGCCCCAGATGCAAGTTATCGTTGGGATAAAGCACCTTGGAGATGTTTTCCGAGATATTCTTTTTCTCCACGGCTTTTACATAGTCACCGTTGTTAAAATAGTCAAAATCAAATTCGTCCGTGGCTGTAGCTTGCCATAAACGCAGGTTATTCACATTATCCACTTTGTAGCCGGGAACAGGGATGTCCCAAGCAACCGCCATCACGTCCTCTGTATCCACCCAGCGGTGTAGAATCCTGCCATCTGCTTGCTCTTCATCTATAACTTTTCCGCAGAAACGAACCCTATAGGTTATCTCGGGGCGTTTTTTTTCCCAAGGACAGCCGTTTTTACGCCAGTGATCTGGTTCTTCCACCTGATATCCCTGCACGATAAGCTGTTTGAAGATGCCAAAATCGTAACGAATCCCATAACCATATGCAGGATATGCCTGCGTAGCAAGGGAATCCATAAAGCAGGCTGCTAGCCTTCCCAGACCGCCGTTGCCCAGCCCCATATCGGGTTCCAGTTCGGCAATATCTTCCATCGCATAGCCCATTTCTTTCAGCATATCATAGCTTTCGTCATACACATCCAGATTTATCAGGCTATTACCCAGAAGCCTGCCAATCAGAAACTCCATGGAGAGGTAGTAAACCTTCTTCACGTCCTGCTTGCGGTATTCGTATTGAGTGCGTAGCCAACGTTCGATAAGCCTGTCTCGCAAACTTAATGCCAACGCATAATACACGTCCCAGGGTTGAATGGTAGTGGTGTCCTTGATAAGCGAGTACTCAAGGTGGTTAAGAAACAGTGATTTTATTTCTTTACTGCATTCTTCTGCTTTGTCGGAGAAGAAGATAGAGTGATAGTCATTTTTTGGTATGAAACCTTCTTTCATATATCTGTAATCCTTTGGTGCATACAATATTAGCACATCGTTCCTTACATAAGGAGGGCAATAATTGTCAAGCGAAATCTGTATCAGGCATTTCTTTTTTGTTAATTCACTATATCTTCAATCCTTATTTTTACTTTTACACTCTTCCACTTCTGAACTTCAGCACTTTGTTGCTTCCCTGCTTATCCGAAGGTGGATTGATCGGGATCTGATCGGGATATCATCGGGATGAAACCCGATCAACACCGCTTCAGTAGCGCATCTAATCGCTATCGGATAAGCAAGGGGATACTTACTATAAACCCTCACCAAAAACTTCAATTTTAATCACGAAAACTTCAAATGTCCGAGCCAAATAGATGATGAGCCAGACGAGTGAGCGTTTTAATTGTGCTAACTTCTTTCAAATCTCTGTATTGCGTATATTGCATTAGATTCTGCAAAATCCTGCTGAATGTCCAAGTGCTTCTATAAACGGTAGTAGATTTGAAGTTTTGGTGCTAAAAAGGGTTGCTTAATATGGTAATATCCAA
The DNA here is from genome assembly GCA_028681035.1 of Candidatus Cloacimonadota bacterium. The sequence goes on along the minus strand of JAQUJJ010000143.1, from coordinate 5,640 downwards.
GTCCAACCAAGCAGGTGTGTTTAGTCATATCGTACTTACCAATAATGTGATAGCATCAATTGTCCAAGTGAGAGCAATTTGAAGTTTTCAGTGATAGTTTACAAGTAAACAGCCTTAGTTATACCAAGTGGCTCGAACAGAACGGATATATGGCGTGTTAGTCCTTAACCTGGTCAAATAGGACAGCCTAATTTATAAGCGGGTTAGTTTCTTAACCAAAGTCTGTCTTCCAATGCCAAATTTGGCAATATAAATGCCAGATGTTACTTCTATTCCATCTGTATTCGTTCCATCCCAAACTAAGTTATGTATCCCCTCAGCTTTTTGCTCATTGCATACTTCTTTCACCATTTGGCCCCTAATGTTGTATATTCTTAGTCTTAAGTTGTCTGGCTTTGGAATAGATAGACTAAAGCTAGCATTGCTGCAAAAAGGATTGGGAAAGCAAGCTATAGCCACGTCCATAACGGGCGTGATTACCTCGTCGATAGTGTTTACAGAGATAAGGTTTAGAATGTTTAATCCATACCTACTATTGGCAGTGTAAATATAGTTATCTTGTACAATCAAGTACTCCGTTTGCAGGTTCCATGCATAAGTAGTAAGTAATACCGGAGATTGGGGCACACTAATATCATAGATAAGAATCTCATTCCAAAATATATCGGTAATAAACAGCTGGTTACCTGTAACGAATAGGCCAACAATATAGCTATAGCTATCGGGATGAGGCATTATGTTTCCAAGCAAGATGGGATTCTGAGGGGAGCTAATGTCAACAATTCTTAGTCCATCCGCTCCGGCAGTAGCATACGCTACATTGCCAACAATGCTAACCATTCTCGCTGTATTGTTGAGGGTGCTTACATGCACTGGGCTTTGTGGATTTGATACATCAATCACCTGCAATGTTTCATTATCGCCTAGGTAGGCAATTTCTCCCACTATGGATACCGAAATCGTATTACCAGGTGTGTCGTAAGTGCCCAATAACAAGGGACTATAAGGATTGGTAACGTCAATTATCATTAGTCCGAAATTCCGATCCCCAACATAGGCAATGTTTCCAATCACTGTTACATTTAACGCTAAATCGGGGGTATCATAAGTGCCTAATAGTATGGGATTTTGAGGATTGGAGACATCAATAATTTTCAGTCCATCCAAACCGTCAGTTATGTAAGCAATATCACCTACAACAGCCACAGAGGTTACTCCGCCTGAAGTATCAATAGATCCCAGCAACTCAGGAGTTTGAGGATTGGAGACATCTATTATCTTAAGCCCGTAATTATTTGCCGCAATATACACAAGATCATCATTCACTGCTATAAAACTTGTGAATCCAGGCATCTGATAGGAACCTTGCAATGCGGAGTTATGAGGGACAGAAACATCTATTATCTGTATCCCCATACTACTGGAGGTAATATAGGCCAAGTTATCTACAACGGCAACTGTGTTAGCTTCGCTTGAATCGTATGTACTAATTAACATAGGATTTTGTGGGTTTGAGATGTCTATAGCCTGCATGCCTCCCTCATCATCTGCCACGTAAGCGGTATTTCCAGTTATAAAAACATGCTTGGCATAGTGTGTCGTGACGCAGGTTCCCAGCAATACTGGATTTTGAGGATTAGAACAGTCTATAATGCGCAAACCTGCCCAGTCGTCTGCTAAATAGGCCATACTGCCAACCACAGTTACAGAATTTGCCGCACCATAATTGTTATAAAAGGCATCTAACAATACCAGATTTTGGGGGTTGCTTACATCTATCAGATGTAGATCAGGATAGTTTAGCACCAGATAAGCTATCCCATTTGAAACTGCAACGAATTTCGCTTCTCCGGTAATTTCGTATGTATTTAGGAGAATGGGGTCTTGGGGATTTGATACATCTATCAAATGCATGCCCGCGGTGTTATCTGCAACATAGGCTATGTTGTTTTGTACACATACAGATAAAGCGTAACCAGGTGTATCGTATGTTCCAAGTAACACTGGATTTTGGGGATTTGTTACATCAACAATCTGCAATCCAGCCTCAGCGTCTGCTACATATGCTATTCCTTGTTCAACCGTAACCCAATAAGCCTCGCCCAGTGTATTCAGGGTGCTTACATGTTGAGGGTTATCGGGGCTTGAAACATCAATCATCAGAAGACCGGAAAACCTGTCCGCTACATAGGCTATGCTACCTACAACAGTGCATGAATGAGCATCATCAGGTGTATCATAAGTTCCAACCTTATGATACACCGCATTAAGGGATATAATATAAAATAAGATACCAACAGATAGGCATATCTTCTTCATGTATTCACTCCTTATTATATTGTACTTATATAGTCTATCCTAATTTGCCTATATAAATGAGTTATACAGAATATGTCAATCACTTTTTTACATTCTCACATCCCCCCGTTGTTCATACAGGGTATAAACCCTCACCTAAAACTTCAATTTTAATCACGAAAACTTCAAATGTCCAAGCCAAATAGATGATGAGCCAGACGAGTGAGCGTTTTAATTGTGCTAACTTCTTTCAAATCTCTGTATTGCGTATATTGCATTAGATTCTGCAAAATCCTGCTGAATGTCCAAGTGCTTCTATAAACGGTAGTAGATTTTAAGTTTTGGTGCTAAAAAGGGTTGTTTAATATGGTAATATCCAAGTCCAACCAAGCAGGTGTGTTTAGTCATATCGTGCTTACCAATAATGTGATAGCATCAATTGTCCAAGTGAGAGCAATTTGAAGTTTTCTGTGACGGGTTACACTTAGTGACCTAATTTACTGATTCAATCTATTTCACCCTATAAATTGCCTTTCCGCTAATGAGTGAATGCCCAGAAATTTAATTTGCTCTTGACAGAATCTCGGCTATAATAACATTAGCACTCAGAAACAAAGACTGCTAACAACCATGAGTTTTAAGAATAATATTATGGAGGAAAACAAGATGGCAAAACAAATGCAGTATGCACACGAAGCCCGCACCAGCCTAAAACGCGGAGTGGACAAACTGGCTGACGCCGTTAAAGTAACCCTTGGACCCAAGGGTAGAAACGTTGTATTGGATAAGAAATTTGGCTCTCCCGCTATTACCAATGACGGTGTAACTATCGCCAAGGAAATAGAACTGGAAGATGCTTTTGAAAATATGGGAGCCCAACTTTGCAAAGAAGTGGCGGAAAAGACCCATGATAACGCCGGAGATGGCACAACTACTGCAACCCTACTTGCACAAGCCATCATCGAAGAAGGCTTAAAGCACGTAACCGCAGGCGTGAACCCGATGTATCTGAAACGTGGCTTGGAAAAAGCTACCAAGGTTATCGTCGCCAAGATTCACGAATATAGCAAAGAGATTAAAAGCAACGCTGAAATTGCTCAGATTGCCTCTATTTCTGCTAATAATGACGATGAAATCGGAGCTTTAATCGCCGAAGCGATGGAATCCGTAGGCAGAGAAGGCATTATTAACATCGAGGAAGCCAAATCCATCGATACCGGTTTGGAGAAAGTGGAAGGCATGCAATTTGATAGAGGATATATTTCTCCTTACTTTGTAAGCAATCCCGAAAAGATGATTTCCGAACTTGAAGACCCCTTTATCCTGCTTTATGACAAGAAGATTAGCGTCCTAAAAGACCTGCTTCCCATCTTGCAAGAAGTTTCACAAGCCGGACGTCCCCTGCTGATAATCAGTGAAGATATCGAAGGCGAAGCCTTAGCTACACTAGTAGTTAACAAGCTGCGCGGGGTGTTGAATGTGGTTGCCGTGAAGGCTCCCGGATTTGGCGACCGTCGCAAAGCCATGCTGGAAGATATCGCTGTGTTAACCGGCGCCACGCTTATTTCCGAGGAAATGGGACGCAAGCTGGATAGTGCCACTATGACAGACCTTGGCAGAGCCAAGAAAGTACTTGTGGAAAAGGAAAACACCACCATTCGTGAAGGTGCAGGCGGACATGAAGCTATTGAAGGCAGAATCAAACAGATTAAAGCTCAGATGGTAGAAACCACCTCCGATTACGATAAAGAAAAGCTGCAAGAACGCCTCGCCAAGCTTTCCAGTGGCGTTGCCGTTTTACGCATCGGAGCTGCTACCGAAACCGAAATGAAGGAAAAGAAAGCCCGCGTGGACGATGCTCTGCATGCCACCCGTGCCGCCGTGGAAGAAGGTATTGTTCCTGGCGGTGGAGTTACCCTTATTCAGGCTGCAAAAGCTTTGAAGGCAATGAAGGGTCTTTCCCACGAAGAAAAGATGGCTGTGGAAATCCTTGCAAAAGCACTGGAAAAACCTGCCTACCAAATCGCTGCTAACGCAGGCGAAGAGGGTGCGGTTATCGTTGAAAAGCTGAAAGGCTACAAAGATGTGCATATGGGCTTCAACGCTGCAACTGGCGTCTTTGAAAACCTCTTCGAAGCCGGTATCATCGATCCCGCTAAGGTAGTACGCTCTGCTGTGCAGAATGCAGCCTCGATTGCAGGACTTTTCCTTACCACAGAGTGCATTATTACCGATATCAAGGAAGATGAACCCCCAATGCCGATGCCAAATCCCGGAATGGGCGGAATGTATTAATTCCTAAGCTTAAATTGATAATAGCAAAGCCTCCTTTAATGGGAGGCTTTTTTTAACTCATAAACAGGCGAAAGCAGAAAGAGTATGTTTTGTTACGCAGCAGGTCGCCGCCCTATTTTAACTCATAAACAGGCGAAAGCAGAAAGAGTATGTTTTGTTACGCAGCAGGTCGCCGCCTGTTCATAAGTCAAAAAAAACCCGCCACCTTAAGTAGCGGGTTTGTAATATTGTTATTGAAGGGGAAACTGGGTTTTTATTCCTCGGTGGAAACAACCTCGTTAGGAACTACGCTTACGTACTTCTTCCCTTCTTTTTTAGTTACGAATTTCACTTTGCCGTCTATCAGACTAAAGATGGTAAAATCTCTGCCGATGCCGACATTGTTTCCAGGATGGATTTTAGTGCCTTTTTGGCGGACGATGATATTGCCGGCGATAACGCTTTCACTGCCGTACTTTTTTACACCACGGTATTTGGGATTGCTATCCCGACCGTTACGGCTACTACCAACACCTTTTTTATGTGCCATTCTTCACCCCTTCCTTAAGCCCGAATCTCGGTAACTTTAATATTTGTAAACTTTTCACGGTAGCCCTTCTTCACCCGATAGCCTTTGCGTTTCTTGGTGTGGAAGATAACTACTTTTTTACCTTTACCGTGTTCGATCACTTCTGCGATAACTGCGGCGCCTTCGACTACGGGCTGACCAACCTTAATCTCCTCTTCATTACGAAGCAGGAGAACACGGTCGAAAGTTAAACTTTCGCCTGGTTGCGCCGTATTCAGCAAGGGAACGCGTAGTACTGCGTTCTTTTCAGCCTTGAACTGAAATCCACTAATTTCTACGATGGCGTACATCATTTCTCCTTATTAGGTTTTGTCTTGAGTGTGCAATACTTTTTAAGAGCGTTAATCTGTCAAGAGGGAAGTGGAGCAGGCTTCTTTGTTGTACTGGATTCTGATCTTGCGAAGGTGACGTCGAATACCCAAACACATATTGAACTTGCTTTCATGCACTTCTGTACTAATGTTTCTATTGAAGGTTTT
>JAQUJJ010000142.1 GCA_028681035.1 Candidatus Cloacimonadota bacterium | reverse complement strand
AAACTGATATAACCTTTCCGTTAGGTCCCCACATTTTTTGACCGTTCTGGATTCGCTGTCCATAGATATGTAAGTAATATATTGAACCAACTAGAACAGAATTAGACCATCCTAAGTAAAATGAACCATCGTAATAAGATATCTTAGCATCTTTTTGTCGGAGAGGGGAAAGCTCGGTAATCTCCATACCACCATCACCCCACATCATGTTTCCATTTGGGTCAATTAGCTGTGCGAATATCTTGGGGTTATTACCACGAGCATCTTCCCATACTATGGCGACATAATCATCGGGAGTAACCACCGCACTTGGGAATTGCTGCTTTCCGCCAACCGAGACAGTAATTGGACGTCCGTTTGTTTCCAAATCCACACTTCCATCCGGGTTCAAGAACTGTATGTAGATGCGGTATCCATCATTAGCAAAACGGGTGTCCTGCCAAATAACTGCTATATCCGAGCTACGTTGTTCAACGAGATAATTTTGTACTGGTGTATCACCGCTTAAGCCCCAAAAAACCTGTTTCCCATCGTTTTCTAACAGCATGGTTCCAGCAGTATTTAGCACTTGATAATAAATGCCAACACTACCGTTACGCAAATCCATCCAGTTAATGAAGATATTCTCTCCCGATACTTTTACAAGACTGCCAATCTGGGTGTTAGCTGCTGTGCAAATCGCTTTGCCATTAGCATCCCATAGCTCAATACCTGTACTGGAAAGGTGTTGGGCATAGATATCCTCATAAGGAGTGTTGCCATTGCGATAATCATCCCAAACAACAAAGCATCCACCTGCCGCATCTGCTGACATGCGAGGACCAAGTTGAGCAAACTCGGCAGTGCACAGGGCAATCCCGTTGGCGTCCCAAAGCTTGGCTCCGGCTGCTGAAAGTTTTTGGGCAAACAAATCAGGGTTTTGTGAATCTAAGCGATGGTCTTCCCATATTATTACTACACTATTATCCGAAGTCTTTACAATGCGAGGGTTTAACTGGCTTACAGATGTGTCTAAGCCATTATCTCCATAGACAATGGTAGGATTTGCCCAGAGCATTTCGCCTGCCAGATTTAATTTCTGAGCATAGATATCGGGATTGTCAAAACGTTGATCCTGCCAGGTCATCACAAATTCGCCGTTATCAAGCGCAGCCATGCGCACCCCTTCTTGATTGCCGGTTTCAATACAGAGCGGGAAAGGCTCTGCCCACGACATCGTGCCATTGGCAAGGAATCTTTTAGCATATAAATCTTGGGGACCATTAAAACTACTAACATAAGCTATCATTATGCCACCCTGTCCATCGGCAAGCATCGTATTCTGAACTTCATCACCGGGTCCATTGGCAATAGGAATTCCATTGAAATCCCAAAGAGGTTCACCGACACCAGAAACCCTTTGTCCGAATAAATCCTTGCTAGGGTTGCGGGAATCCACCCATACTATAAAAGCACCGCCATCGTTATCGGCTTCAATATTTAGGGATATTTGCACGCCGGCTCTTGTGCATACTGGTTTGCCACCTGTTGCCCATAGTAATTGACCTTGAGGATTGATTTTTTGCGCATAGACGTCGCCATCAAGATCGCTTGAAAAGTCGATCCAAGCAATGATGAAATTATTATCGCTTGTGCTGATAATAACGGGGTCTTCCTGACGGTCTGGTTTTCCATCAATGAGCAGAGGATCATCCCAAACAAGATTTCCTTGAGCATCCACTTTTTGAGCCCAAAGGTCTCTTTCACCATATTTGGTGTCTGACCATACATATATGGCGCAACCATCATTAGTTTCCACACCGGTGCGGAACCACTCTATGTTCACGCCTTGCCGGATAGGTACTGAATCTTGCCAAAGCAAGCCTGCTGAAAGACTAAGACACACTAAGATTAAACTTAGTACAACCGCTATCTTTTTCATGTTTATCTCCTTAGGTTCATTAATTTTCACATTGTACGGATAAAAAAACATACCCGTATATTTAAGTTAGCAAAAAGCTTTCCAATCTTACGCTTATATTATCTTTGGCTCATGTTCGTTTAGAGATGGTAGGCGCAGCCATCAAACCAGCGAAGACTAACTCTTAACTTAACTTTCCCGCAGATTACGCAGATATGGGCGCAGATTAAGTAGATTTGCCCGCAGATACCACAGATTTACTTATGCAAACTATCTTTCCATTAGCGCAGCTTAACCCTCTAACCTGCTAACCCGTTAATCCCCTCTCTTTGCCTCTTTTACTCTTTTACTCTTTGTTAAAAATCTCTCTGTTTATCTCTCTCGTTAAAAAGAAAGAATAGCATAGTAACTCATTCCCAACAAACCCAAGCATCTATAAACCCAGCGCAGCCTAACCCGTTAACCTGCTAGCCCGTTAACCCTCTAACCTGTTAACCTGCTAACCTGTTAACCCTCTAACCTGTTAACCTGCTAACCCGTTAACCCTCTAACCCGTTAACCCTCTAACCTGTTAACCTGCTAACCCGTTAACCCGTTAACTAAAATAACAGGGGCAGTTTCCCACCCCCATTCTTTTTTAATGCCTGCCTTACATTGCTGCGACAAGCAAATCTGCGCCGAGAACATTAGGCAGATAGCCATTATCCACAGCGTCAGCGATACTGGCAATATCTGTTCCTACCGTCTGTAAATCGCTATAGGTAAGGGTAGCCAAATCGATATGCCCCTCATCCAGCTTAGCAAAGAGGAACATCATCTTCACAAAGATAGCGAAGGCGTCGGGTGCCAGCTTGTCTTTGGGTGCAATTGATGCATATTTACCTGTGTAGGTTTTCAGGTCTGCTTCGTAAAGCACGGTTACATCGCCATAGATATCTGCCAGATTTTTAATCTTCGCACCCATACTGGTGTTTTGGGTGGTGAGCCTTGGAGTGACATACTTACGACCAATGCACAGGCTATGCTTGCGATAGCTGCCAAAGGTCATATCATCCACGGTGCCGCTGTATGTCTTGATGCCGAATTTGAATTTGACTTTCATTATAAAAGTCCTCCAATATTTTAGTAGGGAGTTTATGGGGTGCCAAACTCTGATTTGGCACGTGGTGAAACGGAGTTCACCACCCCACTGTTTGGCACACCAATTTGTCCCTCTACTATCTATAGGCTAACATTTGGAGCTATTCTTCAGATTTGGGCAATAAATCTTTCGTATCCCACCACTGGCGGCAATAAACCAGCTTCTACAGCAGCTCTCACGCTTATGCAGGGAAGTGTATTTGCGTATATCTCAGCTTTGGTGAGCTCTGCCAAATCTATAGCGTCTCTCTTTGCCATGCCAAACATCAGCTTACGGAATACATTGCTCCAGGAATAGAAACAGTTGGTCTTTTCCTTCATGCGCAGCAGCTCGGTGTATAGCTTCAAATCGGTGCGATACTCTTCGCTGGGGTTCAGCTCTTTCAGGTTGTGGCTGATGGCAGTAAGCCGTGCATTCCCTGCATGCGGACTGATTTCCGGCAATCTGCGGGCAATCACTTTGTTTAATCTGCGGTTGTAATAATAAACCAAGCCATCGCATTTACCGCTGTATGCCTGTAATAAGTTCTTGAATGTAACTTCCATTTTGTGCTCTCCTGTTTTGTTTATAAATATATTAGTGTATCATCATACCATGCTCATACTTAGGCTTGTGTTGTGTCTGAGTATAGCCTGTGCTGGGTATGAACTGCTTCCTACTATCTATAGGCTAACATTTGGGAATCGCTTAAATACAATAGCTCTGCTAATTCTGACGCTAAGTTCAAATATTGAAAAAACTGGTATAAAGCTGCAACTAATTGGCATATATTGGCTATCGATTTGTGGAAAAAAAACAACAGCAAAATGAATTTCTCTACTGGACAGAATATGCAGGTCTGTTTCACTGGACTCATATATCAGACGTGCATAGGACTGATAAATAACAAAAGTGAGGAGATACCAAATGTTTGCGAAGGCTGAAAGGATGGAGGGAGAGAGAGAGAGACAGACGAATATACAACGGTTCTGCCTCCAATATCTCGACCCCCATTGGTGGATGTGCAACCATCAACTATTGGGAGATAAGTGTAATAGTGAGAACCGGAGCAACACGATTGCAAAATCGGCGTGTTTCAGCGGTTTTCTATGCCAAAAGTGGCTAAACCTAATATGACTAATAAATGCCGCGCAATAAGACGGCATAAGGGAAATGAATAAGTTATAGTCGTAAAACAGCCCAGTCATGGGCTTCACGCATGGAAGGATTAAGCAAGCCCTTCCTCGCACAAGATAAGTCACAAGCGTTTAACGCTATTTGTAATGTGCTGATAAAAAAAAACAAACTGTTTATCGGAGAGCATACTTTAAGTCCAGAACATGAAAGGACTGTAAGGCAACAATTTAAGCAATTCAAAAACAAGTGCCATCAGATGATGCAAAATGGCGAAAGTGTGTTTGCGTCTGCAATGCACTGTTTCATGCTGTGTCAGGCGTATCTGACGGAGTTCACTGCCGCTAACGGATATGATGATTACAATTGCTATCTGGAAGGGTTGTGGCTAAAGAACCAACTTATGGAATGGGAGAATTATGATGGTGTGAAACGCCTGAAACACCTGAAACACCTGATTGACAACCAGGGAAAAGGATTCACCTCTTGTGATTTGTTTAGGGAAACCGAAGCAGATTCGCAAGGTAAGGTCGCTCTCCGCAGCGACAACAGCATAAACTTGGGCGGACCGGCGTCCGCCTGTACGAACGCACCTACCGCAGGACTATCGGAGAGGCAAAAGGAAGGGTATTGGCAACTCTGCAATCCTGTTGACTTAGCTTCGATTATCGACGAAGCCATATTTGTTGGCGAATTATCCATAGAAAATGAACCAAATGCTATCGAGAAATTTGATGATACCTACATCAGTCAAATGTTGAAGGAAAGAGGACGCTTATTAAAGAAGGAAGGGACTGGTGAGATAACTGAAGAAGAAAAGCGTCATTTAGGAATACTAAGACAATTCATATCGGAAGCTATGGGATGGAAGCCTAAAGGCAAAAGCAAGTTTGGTAGAGCTAGGTTTTTTAAATCTCCAGAGAATATCAAGAGCTATGCTTGCGTAAAGATGAGCATGATGCGCTCCATTTCCATTTTCCCGGAAGGAAGCCCGGAACGAGAGCTGATAAACAAGTACTTTCGTTTCGATAACGGCAAGTTCTACTGGAAAATATAGGAACGGAGAGTCAAGCAAGAATACCCTGAATAGCCAGAATAAATGTAATAGAAGAGGCGGGTGTGCACCCCGCCTTTTTCTTTTATCATCACTTTCATCGTTTCATCGTTTCCCCAGCCTGTAGCCAGGAAGAGAGGATTAGGATATAGTATCTATAGATATAGTTAAATATATGGAATATATAGTATATATGAATATAGATATTGAGTTTCTCTGGGAGTGTAAGGGGGCTGTAAATGATGAAATGATGAAATGATGGCATTTACATATAGTGATACGGCTACTCATTATCGCAGCCTAATAAGATAAAACATTTCTCGCAACCAGCTAAAGAATATGTTGACTAAAAATGACTTGCTTCAATCATGGTGTTATTGAAATGTAAGGCAGGAGGACAATATGTCTTTAATACCTCAAGAAGCTCTAAAACATCAAAGTGGCAACGAGATAAAATGCGCTGCTTCTTTGATCGAACCAGCTCATCAAACAGTTTCTCCTGTCTTCAAGACAGATAATTTTGCTCTCTATCAAGATGATTGTCTGTTAACATTAAGCCACTTTCCTGCTAATTATGTAGATATGATTTTTGCTGATCCCCCCTATATGTTATCTAATGATGGCTTTACATGCCAGAATGGTCGTATGGTGAAGGTTAACAAAGGCAAGTGGGACAAGTCAAAGGGATTCGAAGAAGATGCAGTTTTTCACGAATCATGGATTAGTGAATGCAGAAGAGTCTTGAAGCCTGAAGGTACAATTTGGATAAGTGGGACTTATCACTCAATATATCAATGTGGGTATATACTACAAAAATTAGGGTTTCACATATTAAATGATATCGCATGGTTTAAACCAAACGCAGCCCCCAACCTATCATGCAGGTTTTTTACTGCCTCTCACGAGACGGTGTTATGGGCAAGAAAAGATAAAGGGGCAAAGCACACCTTCAATTATGAAACGGTAAAGAACGGTATCTATGCTGAAGATCCCCTTAAAAAACCCAATACACAAATGCGCTCTGTTTGGAGCATCCCTACTCCTCGCCCTAATGAAAAAACGCAGGGTAAGCACCCCACACAAAAACCTATAGCATTGTTGAAAAGAATTGTAGAATCCTCTACAAAAGATGGAGATATTATTTTAGATCCCTTCAATGGTGGAGGTACTACAGGCATTGCAAGCCTTATGGTCGGCAATAGGAAATACATAGGATGTGAAATTGACCAGGGTTACATCGAACTTACGATTAAAAGATACAACGAGTTTTACGATCAGACTCTCATCCCAGGATTAGATAGATAAGGAGATTTGATGATAACAAGAGCTAATGCTGTTATGAAGCTTCAGTCCTATACGGGAAAAGACTTGGCTGATTATGCTGAGGAATTTGGGATAACAACTTATAAAGATGGGAAACAAAACAAAGGTTGGAAGGGGCTTGTAATTGAAAGATTAGCCGGACTATCCAATTCCAACTTAAAAGCACCCAATGGATTGTGTTATGAGATAAAATCAACAGCATTCGAATTGAAAGCAGGTACTTGGGTACCTAAAGAGACATGTGCAATAACAATGATAAACCCCAGCGAATTGGAACAGCATTCGTTCTATGAGAGCCACTGCTGGGAAAAGCTAAAGAGCTTGATATTTTGTGCTGTTTCTTGGAACGGGCGTCATAACCTTGAGTCTCGCCTTTTAAAGGTACAGTCATTTGATTTTAATGATAGTTCGAGTTTAATCCAACAAATCAAAGAAGATTATGATCTAATTCGAAATAAATTGATTACCCAGGGTTACGGTGCTCTGACTGGAAGAGATGGTATCTATTTACAAGCACGGACAAAAGGTCCCGGGCATGGCTCAACAAGCAGAGCGTTTTATGCTAAAAAGAGCCTTGTAGCTCATATCATAGGAGATATAGAAGTATAGCTGACGGTTTATTTTACGCTTATATCATACAACGCCACTAAACTAAATTCAAATGTTAGCCTAAAGATATTAGGCAATGCTCAACCGAAAATCAAGGCATTGTCTAAAGGTTGAACACATGGCTAATACAAAATTGGACACAGACAAGTTGGGACTGGTGAGTTGCGGATATGATATCGCAAAAACAGTGATGGAGCCGAAGCCTTTAGCGGAAGTGATGGCAAAAATCCAGAATGGCAGCTATCGGGCAGCAGTGGAGAAAATCAGGCAGTTCTCTGCCAATAATGATACTGCCAGTGTGGCAAAGTGGAAAAAGAACCTGCCTTATTTCGTGTATGGGGTGGTGAACGGCACTCGTAAAGCGGAGAATGTAAGCCAAGCCAATGGGATTGTATTGGATTTTGACCATGTGGAGGATATCGAAGCATTCAAGCAGAAAGCGGTGGAGATGATACCCGGGGCAAAATATATCTTCCGTAGCCCCAATGACGGAGTTAAGGTTTTGGTTGCCTTTGCCAAGCCTGTAGCAGAGCCAAAGCTGTATAAGCTTATCTGGGATTCGCTGGCGCAGGAAGCAAGCAACTTGCTGGGGAAAAAGCCGGATGCAACTGCGGATATGTGCCGTGCTTGTTTTGTGAGCTGGGATGCTGCGCTTATCTGCACCGAGAATGAAGCTTTGGATCCTGATATGTTTAGGGCTTTGCTAAGCTCCGCTGCCGCTACTGACCCGGAAGCAGATGTAACAGAGCCAAAGCCGGATGCCAAGTATGCTTCGGCACTACAAGAGCTGCAAGCCAATCTGGATGCGGACAAAAACGAGCGTATAGTGGATGATCCCGGCGAGCGTTATGTGGAATTGGCGGTGGATTATCTCTGCGGGCAGAAGATAGAGTATCACGAGTGGATGAAGGTTTGCATTGCCCTCTACAACCATCTGGGGGATAGAGGACGGGATTATTGGAACAGGTTTTTGCACAATCCCCACTACCCCGCAGAAACGCAGGAAAATCTGGATAGGCTGTGGCATAGCCTGCAAAGATATCCTTCGGTAAAGATAGGCAGCTTATTCTTCATTGCCGGCAAGTACGGCTGGCGCAACGTTATCGCACCCCAAAGCAAGAACTATTCGCTGGAAGATTACCCGGAGCTTATCCGCATGTTTCAGGATAAAAAGGATGTGGCACTGGATATCAGCCGGCTGCCGGAGGAATTGCGGGAATATGTGGAGATTGCGAACCAAATTACCGATAGCAGCGAAGGGGCAAAGCTAACTGCCTTCCTTCCGATAGTGGCAAGCAGCATAGGAAACAGAATCGCCATCAGCAATGCAGGTACAAAGCACTATTGCAATATCTGGGCGGTGATAATAGGTCCCAGTAGTATTTCCCGTAAGACAACAGTTATCAATCTTGCTCAGATCTGCCTTGCAGGGCACACCGCTAAAATGAATAAACTGGAATCCAAAGAACGCATCGAGAAGAGCATCGTGGTAAACAAGCCAACTCAGGCAAGGCTGATGAATCTGCTATCCATAAACCCCAACCGCGTGATTGTGCAAACCGAAATGAGCGCCTGGATGCTGGAAATGCAAAAGAATTATAACGCCGGGATGAAAGCTGAGATCACCGATATGTTCGATGGCAACGACAAGGCAATAGCAAAGATTGATATCAACGAGTATATCAAGAAACCTGCCTTCAGCATTATTGGGGGGACAACCGAGGAATGGTTTTTCAGCGAGCTGAAAGATGCAGCAGATCAAAGAGGTGGCTTCCTGCAACGCCTGTTAGTGTGCTTCTATCGCAATATAGATGTGGCTAAAATGGATTTTAGCACCAGAGACAGCAGCAAACAAGAAGCAAGGCTGAAAGACTATAGCATTATCCTGGAGACTCTGCTGGAACTGAAAGGAACACACTATCTTCGTATTGGCAGCGAGGCATCCGAATTGCG
>JAQUJJ010000141.1 GCA_028681035.1 Candidatus Cloacimonadota bacterium | reverse complement strand
CTCCAAAGTGTTTTGAAATAAATCGTCCGAATATTCCACCTGCCTATCCAAAAACCTCGCTACAAGCAAGCTATCCCAAAACTCGCGGTAAGTTTGCCACACGAAATAGATGATAACAAGGGCTAAACCTGCGCGAATCCCCACATTGGCATAGATTAAGGCGAAGGACTCATGAGAGATATGCATCCACAAAAGATAGTAAACATGCAAAGCCACCACAAAGCCTATTAAGCAATTCAGCATCGCTTGCAGGGCAAGGCGGGTGTTTATTTTGTGCTTATACTTCTTTAGAAACTCGCTATATTCACTCATGTAACGCATATCTCCTAACTTTGAAAGCTTATTTTTCTGAATGGGCTGTATGTGTCAAGCAGAGTTTGGCAAGCTGTTTCTTGCTTGCTTCTATTGCCCTATCATTGCCCACTCATTGTCCATGTGGAGGGCAATGGGTGGGCATTGATAGGGCAATGCAAGCAAGGAAACAATAAGAAAAGCTCTGAATATACCAAAGAGTAACTTGTTGATCAACAGCTTGGGATGTGTGCAGGAAAGCTATAGTTCTTTCGTTCCTTTTAATGAAAACGCATTTACGGATAAGGGAGAGAATATTCCTGCTTTATACTTTGGTATGGCGGCAGATGCTACCATCGCAGCATTATCCATGCAGAGAGCTATGGAGGGATAATACACTTTAATCCCAGCTTTCGCAGCTTTTTCGGTTAGTTGTTCTCTTAGCTGAGAATTTGCCGCAACGCCACCAGCAACAAGAATCGAGGGGATATTATGCTGCTTTGCCCAGAGCACAGATTTGTTTATAAGCGGATCGATAATAGCCTGTTGTATCGAGGCAGCGATGTTTGGCAGATTTGCTTGAATACTTTCTGGTTCTTGGTTTGAAATCCAAGTTCTGATAGAGGTTTTTAATCCGCTATAGCTGAAGTTGAAATTGTCTTTAGGTGGCAATGCTCTGGGGAATTTAACAAATGCAACATCACCTCCCACAGCCAGTTTATCTATAATCGGTCCGCCGGGAAAGCCCAAGCCAAGAAGCTTAGCAGCTTTATCGAAGCTTTCGCCTGCTGCATCGTCCAGAGTTTTCCCCACAATCTCAAACTCTGTAAAGCTTTTAAAATGGACTATTTCTGTATGTCCACCAGAAACAACTAATGCAAGAAAGGGAGTGCTAACTTGATGGTGTTCAATGAAATTTGCAAAGATGTGAGCTAGCATGTGGTTAACTGTAATAAGCGGAATGGATAGACTCCACGCTAGGCTTTTAGCGAATGATAAACCTACCAGCAAGGAACCAATTAAGCCAGGATTTACAGAGACAGCTATAGCTTTAATATCAGATAGTTTTACACCTGCTCTATCCAGAGCATTTTGTGTGAGAATGAGAATATTCTTTAAATGTAATCTGGACGCAAGCTCTGGCAAAATACCACCGAATGCAAGATGCTCAGGTTGGCTGGAGACAAGATTTATCAATACCCGGTAATCGGTATCCAGTATTGCAACAGAAGTATCATCGCAGGAGGATTCAAAGGCGAGGATAAGCTCGTTATTCATCTATTTGAGATGTACTCGCTCTGGAGTGATAGCAACAAGTTCCGCACCCGGAGGAAGGCTCACAGAAAGAGCATAGGTTCCTTGTGCATTTGCTTCTGGTGAAACGGATATCTTGATACTATTGGGGCTTAGTTGCTTAAGAAATTCTGAATCTCCTGAGATTTTTACTGTTGCGGAAGATGGGAAACTACTCTTTCCCAGTTCATGCGTAATAGATATGTTATCAAATACTCTGCTCGTATTGTAAGAATTGGAAATACGAATGCGCACCTGAGGCTCTGATAAAGAGACTTCTTCGCCAACCGTAGCAAGCTTGAGGATAAAATCTCTTTCAGAAGTCATGTCTCGAGAAATAGGTTCTGTAAGCACAGATTCAATGATTTGCACTTTGTTTTTGGGACCAAAGACAATAACTTTGTCGGGGACAATTTGATACTTGAGCTTGGCAAAATGTTGTCTGGTAAAAGTATCTGTAAAACCAAGATGTACGGGAACTTTCTTTTGATGAAACACATCCGCTTTGATTGCCAATTCTTTTTGTTCAGCGGGTCCTAAAAGAGTAATACTAATTTTCTCGGGCAAGTCTATAGTATAATCAGTTAGAGAGATAATATCAACTCCGGGCTTAATCTTACTGGCATCGATAGAAACCTTGGTTTGGGATAGTTTTAGTTTTATAATATCCAGTCCCTTTCCTTTAACCTGAAAAGGGATGCTTTTAGGTAATCTTTCCAGAGTGATATTCTTGGGTACAGATTTTAGATTAACTGGCAGATTAACTACACTGCGATGCTCTGCAATCAGAACAGATTGCAACCAAATGAACATCGCCATCAATAAGGAAAAGATTCTTAGCCCGAGGTTTTCCCTAAACAAGCTATTCTCCCTCTTGAAGAGAATTAATCTCTAATGCCTTCATTTTTTTGTACAAAGTTGTGCGTTCGATACCTATGGCTTTTGCAGTTTGTGAAACTTTCCAAGCATTCTCTTCAAGATGATGTAGAAGATAATCCTTTTCATAGGCTGCCACACTATCCTTCAGGTTATCAATCTTGATATACTTGTCCATGTCTTGTTCGCTATTGCTCTGGATGTAAAGAGTTTTATGCTTGAGGTGCTTTAGTATTATGTTATTGCTAAGCTTGTTTTCGTTTATCATAATGAATTTACAGAAGTTACGCAGTTCCCTGATATTACCAGGCCAATCATAACTTAGCAAAGCATCCTTTAAGGAAGGTAAATCCACCTCGTCTATGATACTGTATTGGGTGGAGAAACTTGTAAAGAAATAGCTCATTAGTAGCAAGATGTCGTCATCGCGTTCACGTAAGGGCGGCAGGGTTACTACATTGCCTTCTATGCGATAAAACAAATCCTTGCGAAACTGGTTTGGGTCCGATAGCTTCTCCAAACCTGCATTAGAAGCAAAAATAAGGCGAGTATCAACCTTTTTGAGGTTGCCACCAACTACTTGAATCTCTTTGTTTTCGATTGCCCTAAGTATTTTGGCTTGAGCAAGCAGGGACAGATTGGTTACTTCATCCAGAAATAGCAACCCGTTAGTACACTCCTCAAAAAAGCCTATTTTACTGCGGTCTGCATTGGTATAAGAGCCTTTTAGGTGCCCAAACAGTTCAGATTCTATCAGGCTTTCGGTTAAGGCACTACAGTTTACGGTATGGAAGGGCTTACCAAACCTTTTTGTGTTTATGTAATAGTAGTTTGCTGCCACTTCCTTACCTGTGCCTGTCTCGCCAATCAGAAACAAATCCTCATCCACAGAAGCCAATCTGGATACCTGTTCCCTTACCTTTTTAATCGCAGCACACTCGCCTATGAAAGGAAAGCTTCTGGTAAACTGTTTCTTTAAGTTAATATACTCTATCTGTAAGCCAATATGCTCTTCTTCCTGATTTTTAAGGGTAATGGCGTTCTCAATATGCAGTAGTAGCTGATTAGTGCTAAAGGCAGAACCTTTCTCTGTAAAATGATATGCACCCAGTTCTCGTATTTCTGCTATCTGGGCAGTGCTTACTTCACCCGATATGACAATCACTTTGTAGTTTAAATCCATATTAGTTTTCAGATGTTTCAGCACTTGAATACCGTTTAGCCTGGATCCAACTAAAAAAACATCAAGGAGAATTACATCAGGCCGGAATATGCGCAGTTCATCGAAAAACATGTCGCTATTTGTGGTTATTAACACCTCGTATTCATAGCGTTTCATCACTTTGGCAATCTGTTCGGCAAGAATTACATCATCTTCAAGAATTAGGACTTTCCCTTTCATTAGCTAACCCAGTAACCTTTCTTCAAGCTCAGCCAAAGCAGTAATAAAGTATGTGTAAGCCTGATCAGGAGAATCGTAGGGAGAGAAATACTTATGCACGTCGCCATCCTGGAAATACTTTGAACACATGTAGTAGAAATGGTCTGAGGTGCTTAACAATCTGGCTATCCGTAACAGTTCTGGATCTCCTTTCTGTTTGATGCGGGCAAACAACTCATATAGTGTTTCAATGGCATTCTTCTGCATGCCATTTTCTAGCCAGGCAGACAAGTCTCGCTGTTCATCTGCCCATGATACTGCCTCTGGGAAGGATAATGATTCCTGCTGGTAGTTTGCCAAGTGTGCAGTATCCTTGGGATTGGCAAAGCCTAAGTTCGGGCGTGATAACACTTCCGTGGGGAAATGCCGCATAAACTCAAATATCCCAGAAGAAGCCCATTGATGTTCACCAAAAGTCTCATAGTCCATAAACAGATTAAGGAAAAGGTTCTTTCCGGTTTTCTCACTAAGCGTAAGATGATCTATCCATGACACAAACTTCTCCACAGTTAAAGGATATTCAGGCCAGTCACGGTTCGAGAACCTGAAGGCTATATCGTCAGCCAATTGGTAATACTTCAATAGTAAGTTTATATCTTTAGAGTAGTTCTTATATGCGTACAAGGGAGTACGCCAATCCAATATACGGTCAACCCCCTCGGTAACTATTGTTTTAAAACCTTCTACCTCATAGATTATATCGGAGAGCCTATCCTGATAGATTAATTCTGTGTTTCGGAAGGTGGTGGTATAATAGCCAAATTCTTTTTGCATCAATTCACGGTGCATGGCAACCTGATCCAGAAACTCGTTTGTGTCATATAAAAAAGCCAGGGAATGGAAATAGGTTTCTCCTAAAAGCTCTACGCAACCTGTATCTACCAGCTTTTTAAATGAATCGAGTGTTTCTGGAGAGTATAGCTTAAATTGCTCTATCGCCGTACCGGTAATAGAAAAAGCAACCTTAAAACGTCCCTCATGTTGTTGTATAAGTTCTAGAAGCAGCTTATTGGTAGGTAGGTAGCATTTCTCAGCCACTTTCTTCATAACCAAGCCGTTAAGCTTGTCATCGAAGAGATTGCAGTTCTGACCTATATCTAGGACATTGAAGTGATCCAGTCTATAGGGTTGATGTACTTGGAAATAGAATATAATATTCAGCATTATAGCTCCTAACTCTGAGGTCTGCGGATGAATTCCGCCAACATAGTTGAGTACAGATGTCTGATTTTTTCAGCAGCTTCATCCCATTGGATTCTGTTCACTTCGTGCATGCCGTCAACCCCCATTTTCTGCCTTTTTTCGGGATTCTCAATTAAGTGGTTTATCGTCTCTGCCCAAAGGTCTGTATCCCAATAGTCTATCTTAAAGGCATGATGAACAACTTCGGCAACCCCAGACTGCTTGGAGATAATGGAAGTAATCCCAAATGCCATGGCTTCCAGCGGTGAGATACCAAATGGCTCAGATACCGATGGCAACACATAAATATCGGAAGCCCTGAGAATGCTTTCCACCTGCTTACGGTTAAGAAAGCCGGTAAAGAGGAAGCGATTCTTCAGCTTCATAGCAGCGGATTTACGCAGCAGATGACGAGACATATCACCCGTTCCGGCGATTATAAACCTTGCTTCAGGATGCACTCTTAACACTTTATCTGCTACATCTAAGAAGTAGTCCGGTCCCTTCTGCAAGGTTATCCGACCCAAGAACAGAACTGTAGGTCCTTTGAATATTCGTTTTTGCGTTAAGATGGTATCTTCAGGGATAGAAAAGGCATTGTGTATTATACGTATCTTACCAGTGTCTATCCGATAGCGGCTCATAATCATCTGTGCGGTATATTTGGAAACGGCGATCACCTTATCTGCATAAGTCATACCGGCGTGTTCAATCTTATGAACCCGTTCATTTCCTGGTCCACCAGCTCTATCAAACTCTGTGGCGTGGATGTGCACTACCAAAGGTTTCTTGGAAATCTGCTTGGCAAGCATCCCGCTTGGGTAAGTTAGCCAATCATGCGCATGAATAAGGTCATAATCCAGAGTACGGGCAAATCTATCTGCTCTAAGGGTATATTCCTGAACTTTGCGAATCAAGTCCTCATCGCCAATCAGGTTAGTAGTCATCTCTTCCCACAAATCCTGTTCTTCGTTAGTAACTATCTCACTAAGCCAATAGTGTTTCTTCACGGTAGCTGCATACTGCTTAATCTCTCTAAGGCTAAGATATGATTGGGGCTGAGAGGATATGCCAATATATTCCAGTCTTTCGTTCATCGTAACAAAACTGTGCTTACTATATTCCTTATGCATCTGAGGATCTAAAAATACCACAGGCAGCGTGTCAACATCGCTTTCTTCACGCATTGGGAAATATACCAGTTCTTTAGTCGGTAGCACCAAATCTATCTTTATCCCTTGTGCCAATAGGGCTTTCACCATGCCGTAACAAGCCATTCCCAGACCACCGGATATTAAAGGAGGAAATTCCCAAGTGAACATTAATATCTTCATTTCTCTTCCCCCAGCTTTGCAATATAGCCTTCGATATTATACAGAGCTGCAACGCTCCATGCCTGAGCCGGTGCTCCTTTGGGGAAATGGGGTGCATCACCGTCCCATATCTCTGCCACGGACGCAATATGCCCTCGCATAAAGCTTTCTCTAAATGTTTGTATGAAAGAGCTTAGCGTCTCTCTTATCTCCTTATCGGGTCTTACTCCCGTATGGGTTTTTACATAAAGACCGCAAAAAGCTCCTAACAGCCAAGCCCATACACTGCCATTATGATAGGACATATCTCTTTCTCGTTGGGTTCCATAATACTTTTTACGGAAACGCATATCTCTGGGACTAAGCGTACGAATACCGTAGTTTGTATAAAGCTCCATAAAAGCACGTTCAAGCACCTTTTCCATCTTATCTCTGCTAAATACAGGCCAGGGTAATGATAGTGCAAGAATGGCATTGGGGCGAATCTCTATAACGGGTTCATTTCCTTTCAGCCTGTCAGCAAGAAAGCCGTCATGCCAGAATTTACCCATCGAATCCAACACCCGTTCCTTAAGTTCAAGCATCTGGGGAAGGGCAGGGTTTTCTTTGCCTGTTGCCTTAGCGTATGCCACGCACATTGCCTCATAGCTGCATAGAGCATTATACCACAGTGCGTTAATTTCAACTGGTGCACCACTGCGTGGAGTAATAGGTTTTCCATCAATCCGCACATCCATCCACGTACCGTGAGCAAATTCTTCGTGCAGTTCAATCAAGCCATCCTTACGAACATCAAAGGGATAGCTAAAGTTGTTTATTATCGCCGTAAGAATGCTTTCAATCAGGGCAATTTTCTCTGTCCAGTAATTTACATCCTTTTTTTGTTTGCCAAGTTTCCAAAGTAAGATTACAAACCAAAGAGTAGCATCAACTGTGTCATAGTTAGCTTCTCTTCCCGATTCTGCAAGCATATTTGGTATCAGCCCGTTTTTCAGTAATCCGCTGTATTTGTTTAGAATCCTTTCCACAATATCCAAACTATCTGGCTTATGAAGGAAGGCGTTTAACACCACCATGGTGTCTCTTCCCCACGCTCCATATATCGGATAACCTGCCACAACATCGTCATTTACCAAAAAGTCTGTCAAAGCAAATTCAAGTATCTTCATGTAATCGTCGTATTTGAAAAGGAAGTTATCGTTATAATCTATGCTATTTAGCAGGGTGTCATCTTGGTCTGCTGCTTTGGGGAAATCGTTAGGCTTCGGTAAATCAGCGTAACGTTCTTCTATTCTTGAGATCATATCTTTGGCATTATCTATGGCAGTGTCGCTGAAGAGGATGCAATTGCTTTCCCCCACTTTAAGGTCGAAAGCAAGCTGGAAAAGGCTAATCTGATCACCAACGCCGGAGTATCCGCTCATCACTTCCCAAGGATAGAACACATTGTAATAAACATAGCGGTTGGGGATTACCTCGCCTCGCAACAAAGCACCATACACGCACACTTGGATTTCTGGTCTGCAAGCGGAAAAGCTTACAAAACTGCCTTCACCGCTGGCATTAAACTCTGTTTTAATGTCTTTCGAACTTGGGATAGTTTCAACTGTATTAGCAGAATCGGTTTTATGAACTTGAATTTTAGTATCAAACTGTGTATGATCAAGACTGCCCGCTGGGTTTAGCTCATGGTGGGCAGTTAAAGTGAACTTGGGATGAAACTCGAAGTGTAGCCTGTGATGACCGAGATTGGTGTATTTCACAAGTACCGTATTGGTTTGCTCGTCCATCATAATTTCTTTTAGTATCAAGATATCATTCTGATGCGGTAAAGCAGAATATAGGAAAGCCGGATAAGGGCGCAGCCACGGCTTTACTAAATGAAGAAAGCCCTCTGGATAGATACAATTGCTATAGTTGTTGCTATCCAGATGAATAACTTCTCCGCGCCATTCAACCTTTTCCTCCATGCCAGCCACCAGATGCGTGCGATTTAAAGACTTGTCGCTGGCAATCAATAAACCGTGGTATTTCCGCTGATTAATAAGATTGCCGGTGCCCAAAGCATAGGCACCAAGCCTGTTGGTCAATATCCACTCATGATGGTGAGTTTCCATGAAATAGTTATTCATTGAACCCCCTTTGAAAAACTAATTATCTCTTGTGTTGATTTATTTCAATAGGGCTATTCTCGTCAAGTCCTTTTTTAAGTTATATTCGCACTTCATCCTCTTTGCTCTGTTTACAGCGCATTATCCTCCCCTCGCACACCTCTTGTACAAAGCACAGGAGGGGCTTTAGCGGCGTTTTAGTGGCAGAAAAGGGAGCTAAAAGCATGGTAAAAGTTAAGAGTTAAAAGTTAAAAGTTAAGCTGCGCTAAGTTTGACTTACAATTACGCGGCGATAATCTATGCAAAACGCATTCCCGCTACCAATCAGCGTAATTGTGAGTTAAAATAGAAATACCGCATTCTTTTAACTCATAAATCGGCGATACTGTAGCTCGTAGTGTTTTATTTCGAAGATATCGTCGCCGATTATATAAGTCAAAAAGCTACACCGATACCATAGCTGCCGCCGCCCGCTCAATATCATTTCTCACTAAGCTTCCCACTTTCCCTCCTTTCCCTCTTTTTTAATCTCTCTGCTTTTCTCTGCTTTTCTCTGCTTTTCTCTGTGTTGAAAGGAAATTTTCAGCTTAGCACCCAATTCCATATCCCACCAAGATAGTATGAGTTACCCAAATTACCCAAAATCCTTATAGTTACTTCTCATATATATTGTAAGCCA
>JAQUJJ010000140.1 GCA_028681035.1 Candidatus Cloacimonadota bacterium | reverse complement strand
ACTGTCCCAACAGGTATTCCAAAACATAGGTGGGGACTATGGCATTGCCTTTTACGGTTTTAACCAGGTCTTTCCGGACTACCAAGCCCTGAAAATGCTCATTGATCTTCTCATCCAATCTATTCATCTTTGGTCTCCTGTCACTTAAAAATCCATCTCGAACATCTTCGAGATGCTATAAGTCTCGCTTTTATACACTTTGGGTATATCCGTATCGGGAATAAACTCATCCAACCTAAGTATAGCATCGCCGGCTTTATCCGCTTTGCCAGTGAGCATCAGCCTGCATTCGATATCTCGGGCTTTATCACTGGTCTCTGCGGAGTCAAATATCATAGTCTTGAGCTCCGATATCGGTTCTCCATCTTTATCGAACAAGGCTATCCGCAAGGTCCTGCCCTGCAGTTTCTCACTCACAGGCTGCACCTGATATAGCCTGAAGACCAAGACACCGGAACTGATCGTCTTGCTTCCGCTGCGCCTGATTTCCACGTCCACCAAAGTCACATCGCTTACCCGCTTCTTGCTAACCTGCAACAGTGGCAGGCATATTTCCTGCAAGGAAGCGCCACCATGCACGTAGCGGCTGCCCGAACCGGCTTGTCTCATCCTCTGACCGGCATAGGGTATGGCAATTTGAGTATCACCACTCAGCCCCAGCTCAACAGATTTGTAGATTAGCAGATTAGGATTCTCTTTTATGCTTCTTCCTATAATGCAGCGCCGTAACTTCTGATCATTCTCACCCAGAATGATCTTATCATCAAGGAATTGATCCTCGCTGAGCTCATCCCTTTGGTACATAAAGCCATGATCAGCAGTGATGATGATGTTATTGGCATTTGCGGAGCTAAGCTTGCGCACTAAGGCAATAAGTTCATTTATAGCTGTCTCCACCGCCTCAAAGACCTTCTCTTCGGTTGCCAGCTTATCTCCAATAGCATCTATAGCATTGTGATAAACATAGATTACATCATAATCCGTGTAAAGAGTCCTGGCTTTATCCGTAGGCATCTTTGAAACATCCTCAGCCCGCAAGGTAAGAGACCTGTCCGGATGATACTTACTCAAGATCTTTCCCCGGTTCTCCGTGCCCATGCTGCTCATACCATCCACCAGTACATTGTTCTTGTTATCAAAGCTGATACTCTCATGAGGCAGCAGAGCAGCCATCCCGATCGATGTGATGCTGGGTAGGGTTCCAACCATAGCGCTCAGCTCAGCTTCAAAGCGGTCCTCCTTTCGGATCAGGCTCATCAGTTCTGCAGCAATCTCATATCTTAGGGCATCGGAGATAATCACGAATATCTTCTTATTCTGCTGGATGTATGGAGTAATCTGGATTTTCCAAAATCCCAGCGCATGGCGTAATAATGCCGGAGGCCATTTCTCCTGCTGCTTCATCTGTGCAGACCAGGTTGTTCCCAGCTTGAAGATGAAGCTATTGCCATAGTGATCCCCTATCTTGCTTGAGAGTGATTCGAAACTCTTTGTCTCCGGCAATCTTCCGTAGTATAGACAGAACTTACGGTATAACAGATCCATCTGATAGAGGTTCTCATAATAGGCTTTAAACCCACTCTCAAGTCCATGTAACTCGGCATTGATAATCGAAGCCCTATCAAGATACTCGGAGGCATAACTTAAGCATTGGTACTGGTTCTCATAGTTTTGATACCAATGACTGCTCCGGCGTTTCATGATGAGCCCCAGTAGTTCCCTGCTACCAATCCTGCTCTCATCTAAAGACACAATCATGCTGTTGATGATTAAACGTTCGGCATACTCGAAGTAATCAAGCTCGCTTAAGGTCTCCAGGCTTTGTTTTTCCAGCCAGGTCGGAGCGTCTATCCACACCGCACAACTCAAGCTAAGCCGGTCAAAAGGCTCTCTATATTGGCTCAGGTCCTTCATTAGTTTCAGAGCATGTTTGCCATCGCGGTTAATCTTGCTATCGCCCATCATGCACGCTGCAGAAAACAGCTCTATTGACAGGCTTTTCAGATTCGGTTGCTCACTGGTATAGCCATAATTCACGGCGATCTGTTCCCAGAAGAAACTATCCAACCCGCATTTCCCGATCAAGTTCAGCTTCTCATTCTTACCCGATGCAAATTCGGAAAGCAGGGAGAGCATGACCTCATCCCATCTTGCTTCACAAGTGGCACATACAGACAGCATTTTCAAGCGTAGGGAACCTTGTACATCCGTGTCTTTTGTAACAAGTCCCTTAAGAGCTACAAGGCGTTTTAACGATTTGAAAAAGTACTTATGTTCTCTGGTGATCTCAATAAAGCGGTTGCGATCAAGACCCAGTTCTTGCAGCCATAATGATCCCTGATCTATTTGCACCACCCCCTCAGAAAGCTGAAGATCAAGCAGCCAATTATCTTGATGAGATGGCTCCTCATAGGCAAAATAGAGCAGGAATTTTTTATCTGGTTCCTTGATCAATATCCTGTGCTTTACACCAAACGCATCATGAACTACCTCAATTTTCTCGCATCCATCTGGAAGCTGCAGAGCCCAGTATTCGTCACGAAATTCTTGGGTTGGATCGTACCAAAATAGCAAGCGATTGCTATCGAATTGTTTCTTGATGATTTGCTCAATCTTGCTCATAGAGAATACCTACTCATCCTTTGCTGCAAGCCCGGGGATACTGCGAACCGCACCGGAGAACTTAACATAGTTTACTTTCACACCATCATCCAGATCGATCTCGATGCGTTTCTCCGCCAAAGGAAGCAGAACTTTAGCATCCCAAAGCTCAAGTTCGGAGATAACCTCTTTCAAGCGATCAATTTCTTTGCGGGTCAGCATTTTGTCTCGTTCGCTCTGATCACCTGCGTTTAGCTGATGTTCCAATTGAGAGACCTTAGCTCGGAGTTTGTGGATATATTCTCTCAAGTAGCCATTGAGAATGATCGAAGCTGTATCGGGTGTGTAACGATGCATATAGATAAGGGCATTAAAGCTCCCATTGGGGCTGCTGAATAACCAATAAATAGGACGTTTCTTATAACGCTTCACATGGTCGTTGTAAAAGTCTTTCAGGAAGTAATTGCGTAGTGGTTTTCCAATTGCCTCTTCTATGAAGCTGATGTTTTCGGAGTATTTCTCAGTTCCGAAGGCTACTCTCAGGAAGTCTGTAAAACGGCTGACAATATCATCAATAAACCACTCTCCCTCCAAGAGTGGAATCACATTGTCTTTATCAGGAACAAAACTCGGATTGAGAACTTGACCCATATAGTCTTCTAGTGCTTCTCCCTGATTAGCCAGGATCAAACCCGGCTTATCCAATGAATATCTGCCAAACATACAGCCTACAGAATAGGATATCAGCTCTTTCATGGTATCTGACAGCAACCTGTCTTCCAAGTCTTTCTGTAAAGGGAACTCCCTGCTACCTGTAACCTGATCCGCTTCCATTCCATACCGGAAATATGGGTTACAGGTAAGGGTGATCTCCTTCAGCGGTACCATTGGACTCAGCTCTTCCTGTAAACCATAAGCTTCAATGAATATTCTGTTGCTCTCCTCTTCATGTTCCTGCATCTTCAGAGTGTTTTCTATCCATAGATCTCGAATCTTTTTATAAAAATCTCCAATACCGAAACCATGACTCATGCAACACAATATCGGTTGTTTCTGGAAATCATAGGAAGTTTCGAATAAGTCCCAGTCCCACTTAGAAATTTCTACGCAAGACTCTACTCTTGTTGCGATTACAGGATTACCCTCATCAGAATAAGGTATACTCAACACATCATGGACAGTTGTATTGATTGTTGGATTCAGTGCTCGTAAATAATAATCAGAAATAGGTGAATTAAGAAACCCCAGTGTTTCATGAGAAAATGATAATTTTTCTGTAAAGATAGTAGGAGAACCGGAACTGTAGAGGGTTGAGACACTTTTAACACGAAAACCAACTCTTGACGTTCCAACTAAAGACCAAGTTATCCCTTCTTTAAACAAGAATCTATTGTTTACCATCCCTCCCAATTTCATATAATGGCTCCGCGCTTCATTTGACCAGTCTAAAACATCAATATCATTGCCATAGTACTTGCGGTTATCTCCTCCGTTGCAATACAATACCCACCTGTCTTGATCCTTGCCTACTTCCCAAAACCATCTTACATACTTTTCATTTCCATGCGATTTCATCCTCCCACCAGATATATATGTACAACCTAGACTTTTAGCTTGTTTAATGCTTGGAAGTTTGATCCAATAAGCAAAAGGTGTTCCTGGTAACATAGAAAAACTCAAAGTTGAACAGCAATAAAAGCAGCCACAATCTGGATTGGAGGTGGCTTGCATGAACATATTGCTTTTCTCTTCCTCAGATCTTCCCTCGAGTAATCTGAAGTAAGCTCCTTGTTTTAAGCCAGGCACTTTGTTTTGGATAACAAAAGAGGTTGTGGAGACTACTTCGCCTCCAATGGAATCAAAAGCTCGGGGACCTAGATGTGCCATAGAGATGAACTCATATTTTGAAACTAAGTCCTTTCTTAGCTTTTCATAGGAAGATAGGAACATCCAGCTTTGCATATTGATCATAGCCATATAGCCCATTGAAACAGATTGGCTAAGGCAGCGCTCCATGAACATTGCAAAGAAATCTGAGCATGAATTCGGGTAGTGTGTTTTGAACCAGGTCTCCTTTTCTTTGCCAAAGCCACTGGTGCCAAGATAGGGCGGATTAGTTACCACTACCTGATATTTAGTGCTTAGGTAATCCGCCTGATCGATAAGCTTGAGAACCTGCTTGTGTGTTCCAGCATATTCAGAATCAAACTCCAAATCTCGATCAATAAGCAAATTTTTAATGCCTTCAATATCCTGCTCGTGAGGAACAATAAGCGAACCAAAGGTATCGGCATATTCAAATTGAGATAACATACGTTCGAAGTTGTAGGTAAAGATATCACGTCCGCATACATCCAGATATTTGTGTATCGACTCCGATGTGAATCTAATATTTTCCAGACGGCAAATCTTGGGATCGATAGCCCGGGAGAACCACTGCCTGTCCTTATCTCTGGCTTTCATGGCAAGGGCAAAGGCAGCAAGTTCGCTGGCACGCTCATCGATCTCGATGCCAAAGAGGTTTTTGGCGATGATCAGGCGGGGAATTTCGATGGGGTCATAACCCTCTTCGCTGTAGATATCATAGAGCAGATCAAAGGCATAGGTGAGGATGTGTCCGCTGCCGCAGCAGGGATCGCAAAACTTGATCTCTTCGGGGGATTTGATCTGTAGCGCAGGATGCCGATCCTGCGGAGTATCGTGTTTAGCAGGATCGGCATCCTGCGCTACGTAGTACTCCAACTTGTCTTTGAGAGAAGAGTTGGGATGGCTGTCCAGCCACAACCTGCCCAGGGAGTTCTGCACCATGTATTTTACTATCCAGTGGGGAGTAAAAAGCTGGGTAACGGCAGGAATCTCACTACTCTGCACTTTTTTGCCTATTTTTACATTGGCAAACACCTCGTCTTTCTTCTCAGAGATGTAATACTGATACAGCCAACCTATCACCTCCACATCCTGGCAAGCTTCCTGAGTCATTACTTCACGAATCATTGCCAGAATACCGTGCTCGCCAAGTAAATCGTCAGGCAAAAGCAGTTCCATCCAGTCCTTGATCTGCTTGAAGAGGAAGGGCAGGTTGCGACCAAAGTGATTGCAGGCGCTTAGCAAGAGGATGCGGTAGGCTTCGCTCTGGGCATCACCTTTGTGATAAGTGCTTTCCAAAGTACCGGAAAGCAGTCCTAGAACCCTCTGGCTGTCATCAGAGCCGATGAGCGTTGCATCGATTATGCCCATCTTTGCATCTGCCAGAATCTGAGGCAGGCTGTCTGAGCCCTTTGGGCTGATTATCTTCACCGGACTGAAGTGTTTGCAGTCCATATAACGCAGAGCGGTAAAGCGATTGAACCAGGTGTAGGCTACTCGCTCTGCGATAGGCTTTAGGTCATAGGTTTCTGATGTCAGGTGGGGACAGGTTTTCTTAATTTCGGCTAAAAGAGCATTATATAGCGGCTTGGTCTTTTCGTAGGCACTGGCATCGCTATCCGGTGCCAGAACTTCACTGAGCTTGGTATTCACCTGATCGATCAGGTAACGGCGTGCTTCCTGGGCAAAGCGTTTTAGGCGGGTATTGGTTTGTTTATCGATCATACCTTTATCCTATTGCCTTTATCAAGCTCTGTAAGATAGGCTTGTTTGAGTGACTTGAGATACTCATCCAGATCTGCACCCGTTTCAATGATCTCTTTGCTAAACTTCGGTTTCAAGCTCTTGGCACTAATGATCATGGTCTTGGGTTTATCACTGCCTTTGGGAGCAATGTCAGCTTCAATCTCATTCAGTAAATCCAGATAGGTATGCTCGGTAAAATAGTTCTTTGTGGAGGCAATCATGGGGATCAAGGTTTCCTGATTGATCGATCTAAGAACTTGCTGATAGGCTTCCTCAATCTTGAAAAGCAGATCCTGTTTACCGGAGACCTTTGCCTTTAGTGATTCATATAGAGGAGTTACTTCCTGTAGGGCTTTTTGCCTTTCCTGATTCAGTAAACGAGTCAGTTGATCCTTAAGAAATTCAAGAGCGGGTTTGGCGTCCTTGATCTTGCTTCCGATGTAGATTTTTTGATCAGCAAGCACATCCTGCAGCGTCTTTATGGAATCAGTGTCCAGATGGCTAATATTTAGTTTGTTGTCCTTTATGAACTCGTGGATACTCTTGTAAATAGTGGCTTGGGGGCTCTCCATGAAGCGTTTGATGGGGTCAATCAGATCTCGTTTTTGCTTCAGCATTTCTGCCTCTTGATCCTTGAACTCATTGAAGAACCAGTTTGCGGGTTTTCCAGCGATCTCTTTGTACTGCTTGATCACATCTTCCAAACAGGCCAGAAAAACGAACAAATCCTGTTGCTCAAGGTACACTTTTAGCATGGATGCTTCGGATTTGAGTGCTTCTATCAACTCTTTAGTGAGCGCTTTGCCATCGGTGCTAAGAGCAGGGTGTCCCATCAGCTCTTCAGCAGTTTTCTTCAGCTTATGAAGCTCAGTTTGTGATATCTCCGCTTGAGGTTGGATGATTAGTGTACTGTATTTATCCTTTTGCCTCAGCTCCCGGATCAGTTCTTCTTTTTCCAATGCTCTGCCCTGGGCATAAACTTCCGCTTTGCACAATGATATCAG
This sequence comes from Candidatus Cloacimonadota bacterium, assembly GCA_028681035.1. The sequence goes on along the minus strand of JAQUJJ010000140.1, from coordinate 2,078 downwards.
CTTAGCAAGAATGTACAGGCAGGCAGATTCGCTCCAACCATAAGGATTACGCATATATTTCTGAATAAGAGTTGATAAGTTTAGCTTCTGGGTGTTGCCTTGAGCCAGATTAATAGTACCCAGCATATCCCTTTCTGCTTCGCTTAGTTCCACCAGTTCATCCAGATTTGCCTGTGAACTTAGGATAACACTGCCAAAATCCATATCCCTTACGGCTTTGATCATGGCTAAATTAGGGTAGCTCCTGGAGATCAGGGCTTGTGCTGCTTCGCCTATTTTTGCTACTGCCTCGGAGCTCTTGGCACTAAAGAGCTCTCCTCGGAGAACTAACTTGGAGGAAGAGACCAGTTCTGCGAAACGCTTTTTAATGGCAGTCATGCGTTGTGAATTTTGCTGTTGTTTGGTAGCTACCACCAGTCTGGTGCTGTCGCTGATGGATGTCATGGCTTGTTGGGAACAGTATTTGTCGGTTTTCTTATAGAGAGCCAGATCATCCCAAAAACGGTTATCTGCAGGCAGGATGATAAGTAGTTCTGCTTTACCCATCGAGTTAAATTTCAGTTGCTGTTCCTGATCGTAATACTGATAATTCGGAGTGATGAGTTGGACGGTCATTTCCTGAGCTTTGCCGTATGCCCGGTCATCGACCTTTCTTGAATAAGCAAAGTCCTGACCGCTCTCATCATGACGAATCTTGGCTTTCAGAAAGTCGTTGTATCCGAACATCAGCTTATCAAGCTCATCAGAAATTGCAGATTCCTCGATCTGAGTGTTTTTAATCTGCTGTTCGATTGTCTTCTCATCACTGGTAAGGTAAGAATATTCCTCTCCGTTGCGCTCAATGTAGGTTTCACGCTCCAGCAGGTCCAGAGCTTGCTTGATATTTTCATTCAAGGTCTCGGGATCGGTCTGCAGATCTTCCAAAAGCAGGATGCGGATGTTGCGGATGGTTGCCTTGAAATCTTTTACATATTTCAGGATAAAGAGGGTTTTCAGGATACGCAGCGGGAGAGATTCCCCCAAGGCAGCCTGAGCAGTTTCGATCGTGTATAGAAGATGTGTCTTCATCATATCCTTGATACCGGCATACATCATATCGAAGGCTGCAATACTGCTTACCTGTTTCTCGGCCAAGCGAACAAGTACTAACTGGAATATGGAGAGCAGGCTTCTAGCCCCGACGGATGTATATTTACCGGAGAAGGCATCATGTTCGGAGAGCGAGATAAAGGCAGATTGGAGAAGAAATGACTGATAGGGTATGAATGGATACGTTAGCATGAAATCTTCCGAATCTTGATAGCTTCGGTATGTTCTGGAACCTGCACCAAACTGAAACAAAGTCCGCATGCTGTTTTCATGTTTATGATAGAGCTTCAGTAGTTCTGTATCATGTTCAGTTTTCTTGAGCAATAACCTTTTCTGGATTACTTCTTCCACATTGGAACTGCCTAGATTTAGCTTTATCGGAAAGCGGGCAGCAATTCTACCGTACTCGGTACTTTGAGCTTGCTTCAATTGACCCACCACTGTTTCAAGATCAGCTTGAGAGGTTACCATTATCCAAGCTCTTCCTTTGCAGACGGTGTCAAAGCTCTCAGATATAGTTTGCAGATTTAGCATCAACTTAGTGCTATCAGCTATAAACTGACCTATTTCATCAACGCAGAAGATCAGGCGAAAGCCTTTTTCTTTTTTTCCGATATATTCTGCTACGTTCTGAGCAAACTCCTCAATCGATATCTTATAGTTGTGTGAGTAGTCACTTAGAAGTGAGTTTACACTTCCCTCCGGTGCTTGCTTGATCGAAGCATAGGCTTTGGATACATTATAATCTTCCATTTCCGCCATAGCTCTGCCGATTTTCCAGTCCTTACCTGAAATCCTTTGATACTCTGCCTTGAATGCTTCCAGAAGCCCGTCACGGTCTAAGTCTCTTTCAAATTTAGCGATATAAGCATGTTTTCCATAGTATCCGCAAGCCTCATTAAAGGCTTTTACAAAAACGCTCAGGATCGCATCCGTTCCTTTAGGGGAGCCGGTATCTGCCTTTTGATCTATATTGAAGAGAATGCTTT
>JAQUJJ010000139.1 GCA_028681035.1 Candidatus Cloacimonadota bacterium | reverse complement strand
TTACCCATGTTATTTAGTAGGTCATTTATTGCAAGGTGGCTCTGTGATGATATTGGGTGGCTCTAAACAAGGATATAGGTGGCTCAACTTGGGAATACAGGTGGCTCAAAACTGGAATATTATTCAAAGACCTTTAAGGTTGGTGGAAGGGATAACAACAGGACAGACTCTAGGTCTAAGGGACGGCTATCCCTTTTCCACCAAAATAACTCACTATTGGAAGAGAGCAAGTCATAAAGATTCAATAAGAACGGGACGGTATTTCAGATGGGAGACTGCGGATAGTTTTGACCTTGAAAAGAGGTTCTCTTGCAAACCGAGTGGGTAGGTCATTTCTTGCACTGCTCATGGTGCATGACATGTGCTCAAGATACACTGGAGATAAGAGCATTTTTTCCTGCTATCTCCACGTCATCTAGACGGCAATGCTTCCTGCAACAAATGGGATAAGGCGGCAATGCTGATCGGACAGTCTTGACCTCGCTTGTTTTAATTCTCCTGTTTAAACTCTCATTTTTGGATAGGGAACAGCTTGTAGCCCAGTTGGATGTGCAAAAGACAAAAGGAAACCTCAAGCATAACAGCCAGATCAAAAATGAAAGTCAAAACAGTCCCTACACTTCTCCCACCCAAAGACTTGCATGCCCCTGAATGATGGCATTTAGCTCAGCTATACTTTTATCTGCATCATCATTGAAGGCCACATAATCCCGAAACAGGCTGAAATTCTCTTCATCAATGAAATCCGCGATCGGCGTCACGGGCTGCAAATCCTGCAAGCGTCCCGTATAAATCATCCCATCGAAAATCTCCTTGAGCCTGAAATCCGCATAACCCAGGGCATAGAAACTGGCATCCGGTAGATCGCCCAGAGGACTGCCTTTCAGATCAAAACCAAGCTCTGGGTAGTGAGGACTAATTAGCTGCTCGATAATGCCTCCTGCGGGGTGCAGAGGCTTTTCAGTTGCCCATCTACTCTCCCAGGGATCGTAAAAACAGATATTGAAGAGCTTTTCACCATAGCGCTGCTGCAAATGATTGCCAAATCTCACCGTTTTAAAACCGTCAAAGAGCTTTTCATCTCCCTCAAGGCGCCAGCTGGGTTCACTGTATTTGGTGAAAGCATGATGAGAGCCCATGATACCCAGGATTTTAGACCCGTTGGGGCTATAGTGCTCAGCGATGGTATCTGCCCAATACCGCTCCCCACAGCCCTTCCAGCACTCTGTGATTTCTTCAGCGTTCGGCTTCCGGTTCTCCTGGCGGCAGATTTGGTTGTACAGCGGCCAATTGATGGGATCATTCAATCCAAGAATCCTGATTTTCTGCGAGGCTGGGAGCTCTTTATTCACAGACCACACCAGCCTGAACACATCCAGATACTCATGATATCCCCAATACGCCTCCTGCTTGATCATGATCTTCTTCGCCAGGCTCACATCAAAATCGCTTTTGTCCAAAAGTTCATCGACCCATGCTTGATCCTCCCTTCTGGCAAACTCATAGGCTATAGTATTGATGCCATGTTCCGCCAGCCTGGGGATCAGCTTGTGATAAAGCTCCAATTGCTGCAAAACCCCGTGCATTTCGCCCAGCAGGACGATGTCATGGTGCTCGAATTTGGACAGAACGTAGTCCACTGGCTTTTTCCCGTTCTGATTCAAGTAATCTAAGAGTGTTTCATTCATAATCTAATCCTTGATCTTAGCTCTTTTGACGTACAGGTGCATCATCAAAACGTTGGGATAAGCTCAAATAAAATAGAGAGCTCTAAAGGTTCCTTATCCCGGCATAGCTCATCCTCTTTTAGTTTATCAACTTAAGTTGCTTTGACCATTGGGACGTCATCACCTTAAAACTTTCCCACATAAAGGACATCTTCGCTTCCGCTTCGTGTAATTACTACGGTAAAATTATTGGCATAAGGACCGTCATGTGTTGAAACTAATCGAGGAGTATTGAATTTAGATTTTTTTGAGCCTGAGATTTTGAATATTATGTACACATCACAAGTGCGATTCTCTATCTCCGCTGCAGCTTTGGAGGTTAGAGTAAATGTTCTGGTATACCAGTTAGCTCCCATTATATGCTGTTTAGTGTATGGTAGCTTCTCGAAAAGATATCCTTTCACCACTCTCGGATCTCTAAATGAATAGGGAGCAAAATCTGAATTGCTGGAATTAGTGCTTATTTTCTTTGTGCTCATATTATACTCTAGGAACTCGATCTTCTCTTTCACATAATATGTCTCTTTCAAGAGTCCTTTCTTCAATGTTGCCAATGAATCGGCAAGCTCTTTGTACTCTTTAGTGCTTTTAAAGTTAGTCTTTCTTAGTGCCGTACCATATTCATTATTGAGTCTAAAGTAGTCAAACACATTTGCCGAAAGGATAGCCCCTGCATCGTCGCTATCCATAGCTGATTCTACATTATTTAAATGGTATTCCAGCTTTAGGTGAGCTTCTGCCAGTCTTTTCTGTTCTTGCGCTTTTTCTTCCCTCTCTTCATCTGCCAGTCTTTTCTGTGCTTGCGCTTTTTTGCTTATAAACTTTTGCTTGAAGGTATCATTATTGGCTTGCGTAGCCAATTTGATGGCATCATCGAATTCCTCAGAACTGAAATTATCAGAGTTTTCTTCAAGTCTTGCCAGCTTGATATTGATGAACTGAATCTCCTTACTTCTGTCTCCCGCTTTTGTCGAAAGCTCAATCAGCATATCAATATCATCAGCAGAATATCCAACCGTGGAATCGTATGTATCCAAGGCTTTTTGGTGCTCTCCTGAGCCTTTTAGCTTGCTGCGATAGGCTTCAATATTTCCGGATTCTTTGTAATAACTACCGGCAATAGACAGATTTTCCAGATATAGTTTGTCTAGGACCTTGAGTAATTCTGCACCGTTCCCTGAAGCAAGATATACATCTGCCAATAGCTCATAATCCTTGGGATTGGTTAGCTCTGCGCAAGCTGCTGCTTTAGTATAGTTTTTGACCTTGAGATAGTAAACGGCGGCTTGTTTATAGTCCTTTCCCTTTTCATAAAGTGTAGCGATAGGCAGATAGGCATTCGAATCTGCTTTTATAAGATAAGATACAGCTTGAGTATAATTCTCTACCTTTTCATATAGATTGCTTAACTCAGCGTTATCCTTATTGTCACTTCTTTCATAGTAATCTATGGCATTGGAGTAGTCCTTCATTTGAGCGGAATAGTATCCAGCCTTATTCCAGTCTTTCGCTCGCTCATATAGTCTTATTACTCGTGTAAAATTGTTTTCATCGTTACCCGCGGCAAGCTGTTCTGCCGCCTTTGAAAACACAAACAGAGTGTCAGCGTAAACACCTGTCGAATACCTGTCAACCAGATCAACAGCGCTCAAATAGCTTTTACTGGCAACAAGCATGTCATAGGCATCATTGACCAAACCAGCCTGGACAAACAAAGCGATAGTCTCGTCACTTGGATTATTCATGTATCTGCTCTTGGCGCTCGTCACTTTATTGTTCCAGCTTGATAAGAGAGTAGCATCGGATTTAAATCTATACTGAGCAAACAGGTAACCTTGCAGAAATAGCTTGTTTTCATCATAATAAGTAAGTATCTGCATGGCTTCGTTGTCCTGCACCTGGTTCAACAGTGTTTCTTTGCGCCTGCCGTCCATATCTTTGTCGGCACATATCAGGACGCAAAGCTTGGCCACATCTTCAATGGAAGGTTTTTTGCTCTTAGAATGCTCATTAAGTGCTTTTTCGTAGTTACCTGCTTTTGCATATATATGTATCCTTTGCGTCGCACTGAAACCCTTTGTCTTATCTAATAGAGCGGACGCTTTGATAAAGTCATTGCCCAGCATATAGTAGTTTATTATCTCTGGTAGATTCTTACTCTGATCCGATAGATAGTCTGCATAGGCACTGTAAAACTCAGGATTATTGAAATAACGGGCAGCCTCGTTGATGAAAACAGGTATGAGCTTACCGTTACTTGGCATTAATCCAGAACAATAGTTGAGGATATCGCCTCTTTTCACCGATCTAAAATAATCCATATAGGCTTTATCATTATAGATCTCAAGCTTGATGTTTTTCTCTTTAGCCAAGTCTATGATCAAGCCATATTTATTCTTAGCTTCAGGATCAATTGCTGCAGCTTTGCTTTTGATCAGGTAATCTATCGACAATTTGTTATACAAGTTGCGGGTAGCTTTGTTCTTATACAGCATATCCAGAGTGTAAACTTTAGTTTCAAGAGAACGGGCTACGCTAGCTACTTCCAGATCAGATACAATGTCTGATTCGGCATCAGCAAAATATGAGAAAGAGTTTATCGTTGGTGCGGCAAAAACTGCCGAAATCCCAAACAATAAACAGACTATTACTATCCTCGAAAAGCTCAATTTTAACATAAATCCTCCATGCGATTTACAAATAAATTCAGTTTCATAGTTTCACCTAATTATTGGCGTATATTTCAAGTTCATCGATGCCAGCAGATCCATTGTAATTTGTTTCTATCGAAACAGTATGGGTCCCGCTGGGTATATTGCACTGTCTTTGAACCCATGAGGAGGGATAAGCAGAACTAGTAGCATATTCGATTAGTGTTACGCCATCTACCTTAACATAAACAGTAATACTCCCGCTAGCGTACCTACTCAGCCAGATTTTCAGGGTAACACCAGTAGTAAAATTGAAGGTTCTGGACAGTTTGTCACCATATCCATTTCCACTACACTGAGACATAGCAAAAGTCCCTTCGTGCGCATCTATATACGCAGTACCGGAAGAAATATACCAGGCCTCACTGCTGCTACTAGTATTCGACCAGGCAGATAAATCATTAAAATGATCGACCCATATTGGGGCCGGTATAATTGTGTAACTAGCTGATGCTGTTGCACTCGGATTATAATTCAGTTTGAAAGCCCTTGCCTTCAATGTAGTTGTGATTGGAATACTTACTGGTGAGGTGTACAATGTAGACGATTCTGTAGGATCTGCACCATTTGTAGTATACCGGATACTTGCTCCACTGGTTGAACAGCTGATACTGGTGGTTTGGCCACCTGTATACGTTCCACTTGCAAGCGAAATTGAAGGTGTTGCCACTGTGGGCAGATTTATCGTATATGTAGCCGTAACTATGGAACTGGGATTGTAGTTAGCCTTGAATGCTTTAACTTTCAAGGTTGTTGTGCTTTGAACACTTATCGGAGATGAATATTGACTTGACGATTCCGTCGGATCAGTCCCATTTGTTGTGTAGCGGATACTGGCTCCGCTCGTTGCACAAGAGATACTTACAGTTTGAACAGTAGTATAGGTGCCTGCCGCAGGACTGAATGTTGGTGTCGCTATCGTGGGTAAGTTTATAGTATAAATAGCGGTGACTGTTGAGCTGGGATTATAGTTAGCCTTAAACGCTTTAACCTTTAAGGTTGTTGTACTTAGAACACTTATCGGAGATGAATATGCGCTAGACGATTCTGTCGGATCAGCACCATTAGTAGTGTAGCGGATACTGGTTCCATTGGTAGCGCAAGAAATACTCACAGTTTGAACAGTAGTATATGTGCCTGCCGCAGGACTGAGGGTTGGTGTCGCTACAGTAGGAAAGTTTAAAGTGTAGGTAGCGGTGGCTATCGAGCTGGAATTATAGTTTGCAATGAAAGCCTTAGCCTTTAGTGTTGTTGTAAATGAAATACTTATCGGTGCAGTATATAATGCCGACGACTCTGTCGGGTCTATTCCATTTGTAGTATAATGGATACTTGCTCCACCGGTGGCACAAGAAATACTTACGATTTGAACAGTAGTATATGTGCCTGCCGCCACAGAAAACGTGGGAGATGCAGCGATGGGTAAGTCGAGCGTGTATGCAGCGGATAAAGTAGAGCTTGGCTTGTATCCCGCTTTAAACGCCTTGGCCTTCAGGGTTGTCGTACTTTTTATGGAAATTGCTGAAGAATAGCGTGTTGAAGATTCTGTGGGATCTGTCCCATTTGTAGTATAATAGATACTTGCATCATCGGTTGTACAAGTGATTGTTACTACCTGATAAGAAGTATATTCACCTCCAACAAGCGAAAATGCAGGAGTTCTAACTATCTTATTATCATCCTGATATTGAGCATCAAACGGGTTATCATACTTGTAGCATGACGTCAAGAATAGCATAATAAGAATAAGAAAATATATAAGTTTTTTCATAATTCCTCCTTTTTCATGGTTCTTGTTGATTCATTTCATAAATAATTCTTGTTTTAGCCGCTTTTTTATTAAATCGGGCTAATACCCAGGTAGCAGCAGAACCCAGGAAAAGCGAAGACGAAGACAAGAAGGCAATCTGATATATTTCACTGCTGCTTCTATAATCTGTTATCTCATCTGCATCTGTGGAATTGCTATATTTGTCATATTCACTGTCTCCCATTACCTTGCACAGCCCGGCGCAACCAAGAGCTGCAGCTGATGTAATCAAGCTAATGGTACTCAGTTTTGATGAGTTGTTGTATTTTTTTAAGACTTTAGGATTTATTGGAACAGGCTGAAATTCAATCCTTTTTTCTTCATTCATGCCAATGTCAAAGCTGCTTTTGTGCTTATGGAAACCCCATTGTTCATAAGACAATGTATAGGCTCCGGGCCTGACAAGCTGCCTTGATAAATCATTTATACGGATTCCAATATTGGTCTCCGCATTTTGTAGTTTGAAATTACCGACTTCAGATCCATTAACTCTGATGATGATGCTAGACAGCTGATTAGTATCATTGTCCTGCGTTTGAGCATTTAACACGCCCATTGCAAAACAAATAATCACAGCAAAGACTACTCTATTCATTCAATCCTCCATTTGTTGCAAATCTCATTAATCTGGTTATGCGTTCCATCTATTGTCCTTCTGTGGACGAAGCAATTCAGGCACATATTAATCTCTTTGATATGTTACCCCCTTGCTGCCAATACTACAACTCAGTTTCTTTCAAGGAGTTAGAAGTATAATCCATTATTACTTGAGATCTGGTTGTTTCCATTTTTATCTTACATCACAAAGCAGACAACAACGCAATCACAATCAGACCAATCAATGTTTTCTTCATTATCTTGCCATTAGTCATTTTTTGCATTAGGCGGCTCTGGTTCTTTGTCAATGTCGAACTTCTCGATTTTCGAAAACTTAGATAGCAGACTAATAGAACCGAATTCACCTAAAGGGTTTTCAATCTTCCAATTTTTTGACAAAGGCATCGGATCAGTATTGTAGAATGTTCCAGAGCACTTCACAATGTCTCCAGATTCTAACTCTAAAGCTTTTTTAAAGTATGGTGAGCTTTGTTTCAGTGTTGTCCCAATCCTGTTGTTGCGGTTTTGGGATACGCCTGTATAAAACCTTATTCCTTCATCATAACCTGGATTTTCCACAAGATCAATAGCAATGGCAAGTTCATCATTATCAATTTTGTAGTCAACGCGTACTACAGCTCCAAGCCAGTTATTGAAAGCATAGTTGCCACCAAATAGGCTATTCAGTCCTTTTTTACGTCCACTAACGAACTCATATTTTTCTGCTTCTGTGAGGTCATATTCATTTTTTCCCCAACCCTTTTGAAGTAGCTCAACAAATTGCTTTTCCTTGGCAGGCATATAGTCTTCCCAGTTTGTTGATTTTGTGGGAAGAGCATCAACAACCTGCTCGGGAGCATCTGAAGTTTCCCTTACAGCAGATTCTTCTGTAAGGTTTGCAATTTCATCTTTGGTAGACCTACTTCCTGAGCCAGAACATTCTCTTCCGAAAAACATAAATAAAACTATAATCATCCAGGCAAAAGATACAACCTTTGCCTTTTTACTGTAATCTGGTTTCAACAAAAACCATGCAAAAATATAAGGCGCAAGTAGTATACCTACCCAAAGCAGAACTGGTACTTTTCGTTCAGTCATTTTTTCTCCTGTTTAACTATAATAACAGATTAGTGTAATTTCTAATCATTTTTTATCCACTTCTCTGAAGACCAATTAGTAGATCCTCGCCAAACACAAAATATCTTGTTCCAAAAACTTATTCTGATACCCGGTTTTAACGAGCTTGTCAGAACTGTAATCATAAAGCCACTGCTCATCTCGTTTACCTTAAGATTCGCCAAGTCAAGGTGCAACGAAAAGCAGAAGTACTGCGCTTGTAATTATCTTTCATAATTTACCAAGTAATATGGTTTTTTGTTTCTCAAACTCATCCCTGGTTATTAAGCCCTTCTCCAGCAAGCTACCTAGCTTTTCTATTTGAGCCAATGGATCTGTTTGTACTTGATTCACTATATTTGCAGGTGAATGAATTGCGGTTCTACTTTCCCTAATCTTACGCTCGATTATCATCCTGATATTCTCAGCATCCTCTTTATTCATTTCAGCGAAATTCTCTTTTTTCCCATGGATATTAAGCACTAAAGCACCAAATATAATACCTTTCTGTTGCTCGACGCTGCTGATATCTGCATAATCAAAAGAATCAATGGAAGAATTTAAAACTCCTCGCGCCCAAAAAATCACCCTCGTACTTGTAACGATGATGTAATTAGCTAAGACACTTCCGCCCTTATCAGAATCCAAATCAAAAAAACCAAAGCGACCTTTTGTTTTTGTGGACTGCTCTTTAACTCTCCCGCTTACAGCAACTAACAATTCCTCTTCGCCTGTGAGTATCTCAGACATTATTGTATCCAAGTGCTTCTTCGGGACATTCCTGGTGTATGCTGAACTCGATGCACTACTCATTTCATCCTGCTCCTTTGTTCTGAAATAATGAAATCTAATTTTGCTTTATTTTTGTTGAGTTCCAAAACTCTGGGCAAATTATAAACATTATTCTTCACGTTCTTTGAAGACCCATTAACAGATCCTCGCCTATCACATCATACACTTAAAGCCAAATACAAATAATACAAGTGACAGATCTCATAATAATTAAAGTCCCGATATCTTGTCAAGAATTATCTTACCAATACGAGTAAAGACGAAAAACGGTATGCTAGGCCGTTTAACCGTAAATATATTGAAATGAATGAAACAACTCTAAATCTCCCGCATCCTCTCCATCACCTTCAACAAAGCCTTCTCATGCCTGCTGACAATCCGCTTAACCATCTTATTAGAAGGATGGATAATACTCTTCCCCTCCCTATTCACCCCACCGATCTCAATCAAGATCGCCGGTACATCCAGGCTGTGATAGAAGGAGTTTCGGGCATTGCCCACCTTGGAGCTGACATTCTTATGCAGCGAATAAGTACCTGGCCGATAATCCCGCGGAACATTTTGTGCATAGAACTCAGCCAGATCTTGCAAAGCCAGAAAGTCCTCCCTGGGCTCATCCACAGCCGGCAGAAAGATGGTCTCAT
>JAQUJJ010000138.1 GCA_028681035.1 Candidatus Cloacimonadota bacterium | reverse complement strand
CCTATGGCGAGTGGGATTTGGATCAAGACGGAATTCCCGCTAATGAGGAGGTCTACCTTTATGGCACATCACCGACACATTTTGACTCTGATTTTGATGGGCTCTCAGATAGCAACGAGGTCGCAAACGCCCGCAATCCACTCAACCCGGATGAAAACGGTAATGGGATTGTTGATGGATTGGAAATAAGTTTTTACGGACAATACGATCCAGATGACATCGACCCGCGGGATGGATTAAGCTATGGCTACAAAATTGCGAACGGACTTGATCCAACGAAAGACTGCTCAGTTGACAGTGATGGCGATGGATTCCCTGACTGGCAGGAGGAGCTGGCTGGAACAGATCCGAATAACGGGCAAAGCACTCCCGAGATCAATCAAGGCGAGAGCATCTTGACTGATATTACCATCACACTTGGACACCCTCTGCCTGCTCCTGTTATGCTCACCATTGGACCCCGCAAAATCATGATGCGGGCTTCCGGAAGCTGGGTTCTGACCCTGCCGCAAGGAGTCGCCCATGATATTTCGCTCAGCGCCGCACAGCCCTGCCATCTGAAGCTGGGTGCGGAACTCTCGTCTAACCGCGCTCTGCTGCTTGATACCTCCGGCGTCTTCACGGTCGCTCATCCAGCCGATGACACGCGCGCACCCTCCATGATGTCCACAACAGTGCCTGCCGACGCTGTTTATATTTCAGGGCGGAAACAATGCGGAATCTTCGCCCGGCCCCAAGTTAAAATCAAGCCGCCATTAGTTTGTTTTCACGCCTCACATCCAAAGACAGTTGAAGCTGTGGTCACACCCGAACTGGAAGGTGCTTACCAATGGATATGGCTAAATAACGGAGTTGTATCCGCTCCCGCCGCACGGGTGACCAATATCTCATGGGCGGGCGGAGGTACTGCGGACGGCCTTGTAATCAGCTTCCATCCAACCGGCGCAGCTTGGGCCACTTTTGGGTCAGATACTATCTACAGATGTATCCACGCGGATGATCCGGAGAGCGAAGATGATGACATTGAAGAGCATGGCGATCTCTGGTGCAGCGTTCATCAGCAGGAGTATTGGCGTTGCGCGATTGATTATCCTGGCCAGCCGGAGTGCGACCACGGTTCAACAACAGCACAATATCCAAAAGATGCCGGCCGTCCTTTGGCTGTCAATAACGACGATGATGACGGAGACGGCGTGTTGGATCTATACGACACTGACGGCGTGAGCGGCGATGATGACTTTATAAAAATCTATCCATTTTCACCCTACACCGGAGGGTGTTGTCCCTGCCCATCCCATAATCCGAGTGCGTCTATCAACGCCACGCGCATCTATTGTTCCCCGCGCCTGAAGACATGGAGAGACGCTGCCAAGACCACACAATGCACCTCTGTTGGCCGCGGCGAAGCTGTTTATGTTGAGGGCACCCAGGCCAGCACATATATTGGCGGCGACAAAATTATCTGGAGCTGGAGCGAAGATGGCGAAACCTACGCCAGAACCAATATATATACAATCTTCAGCCTGCGCTTATGCGGTGATTTTGATTTTAACAGTACGATTAATAATGCGGACTACCTTAAGATAGGGGATTTAGATTCACTTGGCTGGACGGTGCCTGTTTCCTCTAACCAAGTCCGTAAATTACAGTTGCGTTCAGATGTTAGAATACCAGGGCATCGAATTCTTTCCCTTGTTGGAGATGCTCAAATAAGAATTTGGGCAACCTCGTTTCCTTCTGCTAACGACATCCCTCTGCTTGTAACTGGTCAGACGGTGACAAACGGAATTGACTGTATCGACTTCGGGGTATACCCTTCACGCATGTTATTTTGTGAGATACTCAGTGCTGGCACAGCAACTCTCTCCTACTCCTATGTCGGGACTGGCGAAGCGGAAGGGTATGAGTGCGGAAGCACACTGACTTTGACATGCGCAGATATTCTTTCTGTTGATGTTATTGGTGCTCCGAATGATGGTTTGGTTGTGCTCAACGGCGATGATGTAACCTTCGAAGCGAATGTTGTTCCAGCAGGTTTTGCTTTATCCACGAATCAACCAATTTGGAGTTACAGGCGGCTTAATTCAAATAATTCATGGAGTACATGGACCAGCTTCGGGAGTTCGGCAGTCGGCCTTTCTTACACGCACACAACGGAGATCAGCGGCATCTTTCAGGTGAAAGCGAGTTATGATTTCGGTTTCAACACTACGCTAGAAAGACTTTACGAACGTAAAACCGATGAGCTTTATGGACTTGGTAAAACAGGAGATCCCGATGCGTTCGGTGTTACAGATACGCAAATACAGATTACGATTAGAAATACAGCTAAGAGTTTCTTGGGAAGTACGGCGTATGCGAGAAATGTCACTGTCCCAACTCAGTTTGGTTTTCCCGCATACGGTGTGGGCTCATGGAAGTGTAACATATTTGTGGCGCATAGGGCGGTTCAGGCGGGTGCTCCAGTTCCTGCTATTAATGGTATTCCTGCCACATATCCACCTTTGGCAAATGAGTGGGCTGGCACGGAAGATACCAATCCATATGTTTTGGGATTTCAAACAGAGATTGAGGGTTGGACTCTTTTTCAGCACCCAGTTTATCCGCAGCCTGGGTTTATAATCGCATATCCTGCCGCAGTCGGTTCAGGTCATGTTGGTATTGTAGATTATGACGGCTACGGTATTGCCGCAGGTCGAAATAATGTTAACAAAGAGTCTTCTGATTTTTTAGACGGCTCATCAGGGTTGAGGAAACATGAATAAATTATTGACATATATCGCTTTATTTTCATTTTTATGTTTGCAATTGTCAATTGGTGCTCAAACAAATGAAATTGAAAAGATAAAGGCACTTACAAAAAACACTGTAAAGCAAATAACGGATCAAAGAGGTTTTTCGACACTTTCTTTTTTTCTGAATAATTTTATGGGACATGATGACGATTGCAGTTTTAACCAGTTGTTGTGCGTAATGAATGAAAATTGGAAAATTGCCATCTCTAATTTAGATTATGTTGCTCCTTCTGATATTGAAAAAGCGATCTTGCTGTATTCTTGCAGCAGTCTTTATAAAGAAGCTTACATTGAGTTACTAAAAAACCTCACTCAATTAACAGAGAATGGAGAGCTGAATTCTGAAATATATTATAGTGTGCAGAATCCTTATAATGAACAAAGCGACGCTTGGTCTGTTTTAGCAAAAGAGTATCAGAACCCTGATGTAATTGATATTATTGAACGCTCTAAAGTGATTTTCAAAGACAGGCCAGAGCGTCTGGAATTTTACAACAATATTTTAAGTGGAGATAATAGCCGACAGATTCAGGAATTTGAAATGCGTATGTACGGAAAGACCAATCCATTTAACAAGACAGAATTGGGTCGTGTAGATGAAGAAGTACCTGATAATCAAAAAACTGTCATGTGGTTTTTCTGCACTGGTGTACTGGGCGTAATCATAGCCTGTATAGCTCTGATAGTGTTTCGATTGAAATGACCGGAGGTAATGCCTTCATAAAAATCTACCCGTTTTTACCCTACACCGGCGAATGCTGTCCCTGCCCATCCCATAATCCAAGTGCGTCAATTAGAGCCACACGGACTTCGTGTTCTGAAAATCTAAGGACATGGGGTGACGCTGACAAAACCGCACAATGCACCTTTGCTGGTCGCGGCGATGCCGTCTATGTAGAAGGGCTTTTCCCAAGCACCACAGTTGGTGGCGATCAAATTATCTGGGGCTGGAGCGAAGATGGAGAAACCTACGCCAGAACCAACACCTATACAATCTTCAGCCTGCGCATGTTTGGCGATCTGAACTTTGATAACATTATCGATTCGATCGACTACGCCGCAGCGTCCAGCCTTACGGAACACGGTTGGGTCATGCCGGTTGCCTCCAACACCCTGCGCAAGGTTGAACTCAAGACCGATCTCCTGATCCCTGGCCATCTGATTCTCTCTCTGACGGGTGACGCGCAGCTTCGCGTCTGGACAACCGCCACGCCTGCCGCCAACGACACACCACTGCTCATCACTGGCCAGAGCATCACAAACGGTGTTGATGGCGCGAGTTTCGGCGCGTATCCTGTCAGTACATTGTACATCGAAGCCATAAGCAGCGGCACTGCCACGCTGACCTACTCGTATGTTGGCACAGGCAACGCGGAGGGATTCGGGTATCAGGCGCAACTAAATTTAACTGCTGTCAAGGTGGAGTTGAGCTTGATGTGGGAAATGACCAATAAGGCCAATCAGGTTTTTAATTTTACTAAAAAAGATGACTTGCCAGGTTGTTTTTCAAATAAATTATATGTGGTAACCGACTCATCTGACAATAAGTATCATGTTATGGTTAAAGCTAATATCGAACCATCTGTTTTACAGAGTGATTTCAGATGCGCAGTCTATAAAAATGATTCTAAGGTGTCAGGGAGTGACAAGCCTTTTAATTCAGATGGAGAAGTGCAATTAGAATTTTTTGACCTATGTCGGATGCTGCAAAGACTGATTTTATTGTAAAGATCGGCTATGATCAAAATAGCAATGGAGAGCTAAACCTAGCAGAATATATTGAGGTTGTTGTTAACGATGGAGTCGGCAATAATCTTGGAATTCCTACGATTCGCGGTATCAATCAAGCGCAGTATGCAAGTGATAGTGATGATATAGACGAAATGATTGGTACTGGGGTTATGTCTATTGGAACGGGATTAATTTTGCCCCATGAAAGCATTAGTAATAGGGGACTTCTATGTTAACACGGTTTTCCCGGATGCGGTTGCATATTTTCAAATAAACAGTGGCGAAAACATGGTATGGCTTCCATCTACAACTGACTATTATACGGAACCATCCAAAGAAGAAATTGACCAAATTTCTAGTCATGAAGAGAAGTCAGCGACGTGGGTTCCGACGCAGACCGTTAATATTTGGATAGATGCGAATTGTTTTGACGATGCAAACGGTTCCATGGGCCGGGGTAGGCTGACAAGAATAAAAAGACAATTTCGTTGCTTCAAGTTTGAGGATATGTCGGGAGACACCAAAATTGTATGTGATGCTATTCGGAGTGTTGGTCAGCTACAAGATCTTTATGATTGGAGTTCAGAGGATGATGGTGGGTTTGGAAGATCGTCCTCTTGCGCAACAATGCAAATTGGTTATAGGAACAGTTCTGTTGGAAGAAATAAAGGCTTAATTTATCGAGTTAAGGTAGACTTTGACGAGATAGGTGGCACTGATGCTTTGAACTTTCCTGTTCTAGATTTTCCTGTAGTCCCTTAAAACCATATAAACAAGGATTGAGAGCGTTCATGAAAATAAAAGCAATATATATTATTTTAGTTGAGATGTTTTTTCATTTGTTTTTTGGTGGCTTAGCCATGGGAAATCAATATGAAGAGCTGAAAAAAACAAACGCAGTGGTTAAATCAAATGAGATAAAGACACTATTGGATGAAATTCGCAAAAACCACTGGAAGTGTCCTGATATAAAATCGAGTTCATCCATCAAGCGAACTCTAGATCCTGACAAAAAAAACACGGAGGAATTATCGCGCCAGATTGGCCTGGCAATTGCCAAGATAATTGAAAAATCATCTAAAGAAATAATTATTAGCACAGACTCTGTTGCTGTACGGGAAGAAACTCTCAAATTAATAACATTGTCAAAATGGCTTGCAGCTAGTCCAAATTATGGGAATCTTTTATTAATATGCCGTTGTCATGATGTTGCATCTATTGGATTAGCAAAACTTATTGTGGACGAATCAATACCGCTAACAGAAATAAAAGAAGAGTTACTGGAAAACATTAATTTTGAAGTATATTCGGCAAAAAATCGAGCAGAAATCCTGAACTTTGAGTTAGGGGTTTACCTGTTTGATGTTTCGAATAAGTCCGCTGAAGAAGTACAACTCCTCCTCGAAAACACATGGGGAGTGGGCCGATCGCTGCATCGGAGAAAACGAAAAGAAGGAAATTTGCCTACAATTGTAGTTCCCGCAGAAATAGACATTGCTAAAATTGAAAATCATGTAGATTTGTTTGCTGACAACAATTACAAAAAAAGAGAAGCAACAAGTTCTCTTGTAGACACTTGGGATGATTTTGATCCTGAGTTGCTAGTTGCTGGGGTGTTACCCAAGAACATTGCACTCGTTCAAGCCTTATATACGTTCAGAGAGAAGGTTGGCGGCTTTCCGCAGGTAAATTTTGAAGATAAAGAGGCGGCCAAAGAGTTATTTGATTCTGCTTGGCGTAGTAATTGGACTATAGACTCTTCACGTGACTACCGTACTATATATTCGCGGGCATGGCTGGCATATTGCAAAGTGAAAGAAAACAACTTTGTTGACGAGGATACATTTCGATCACGTTTGCGTCAGAGGATAAATTAAATGGAGCGACCATTATTTACAATCGTCATAGCTTGCTTTTTTTTGAGTCAGCTCGTTAAGGCCACAACCGGCTCTCATAGTGAAGATGAATCCATAGCGAGAGCTAGAAGACTTTTTAATGCAACTTTCCTAGAGGTTCCTCCGTCACAGGCCGATCAATGGCAAAGGGACCTTAGAACTGTTGGTTCTCAGGATATCGGGGCGTTCAAAAAGCTTCTTGAGGAAGAACCTGGTGATAATTCCACCCAAAACGCTGTGCTCTCTTTTATCTGCAAGATTGATGGATATAATATGTGCTCAAACGGGGACAGCGAAATTCTGAGGATAACCCGAAAGTTTTTGGACGATAAAAGCGACGCTCCCGATTGGGTGTCGTTAGATTATAGTTTACTTTATCTTTCGCAAAAGGGAGACTCTCGTGATCTGCCCTTGCTCGTGAGGTATTCCGCTTTGGTATCCAACCTCCCCATACCAAAGCAACAGTCGGTTGATTGTCTGCGTATCCTGCAGGCTCGCGCAGCCGGAACGAATGTTTTGGAGGGGCTGGAGACTCGCTATTACAGCTGGTCCACAAACTCGCCGCCTTTTCTTCCCTCGGTCGCAAACACAGGGCCGCAGGCGGTGTATGCTTATGTTGTTAAAAAGAGACAATGACTTCCATACATAGACGTTACGTCACTTTCGTTCACTCCATTCCGGATGATCTTGACGTTACGCTGCCAAATTTACTTATCTCTAATTTTTTACCTAAAAAACTACGTCTCGCACCCTCTGTGCTCCTCTAACCCCAATGGCATCTACTGCGTCGGGAAGGCTGGCAACCGCTCCATATCAACCTGACATCCCGCTCCCACCTCACGCGCCTCTTTGAGTATCTTCTCCAACGCCGCCCGCTCCTCATCGGTCATCGTGGTAAGAGCGGCCCGTTTCTGAGGCTGGTTGTCAGGGTGGCTGTTCTTACGTCTATCAGCCGCCTTAATCTGCGCCTCCAACTACCCTCTCACAGACCTAAAAAGTATCGCGTATCCGCCGCGAATATCCTTCAGCAGATATCCCATACTCAATAGTTATTCCACGAAAGCCGCTGTAATTAAGCAGAGTAATTCGGCGAGCTCACGAGGTGGCAACAGAGGGTTTCTGGAGCGTCCCCAGAGCCCCTTGAAGAGATAAGAGGAAAACTAAAATGCATTTAATTACTAATCCAAGTGCTGATACCCCAAAGCAGGCGCGGGATGTTGATAGAAAGGCGAAGCGGAATTAATTCTGTAAGCGTATTGTTAACGGATACGAATTCCGTTCTTTTGTACAATCCAAAGGTGACCTGTTGGATCTTCTTTTGATAAAGCACGACAGATAATTTCAATACGAAGAGTCTGGCTTTCCTCCCATTCCCTCTTGTAAGACGGTATGGGCATCATGCCCAGAAGCAACCAGTAGTTTTACTGCTTCTGCCGGTAGATTTTCATCCATCTTTAATTTCATGCGTGAACCATTAATAAGCGTTCATGGGATAGTTCCGCTGCATAGGCGATTGCTGCCCGAATTGATGCAAGCGTAAGTGTCGGATATGAACCCAGAATCTCTTCAGCTGTGAGGCCAGCCGCCAGGTTATCCAAAACAACAGAAACCATTATACGTGTTCCTTTGATACAAGCAGCCCCATGGCATATTGTCGGATCAGATGTTATATATTTCTTCCAGTTCATATTACCTCCAATCATTAATTTATAATTGTCGTTGTTCTTACTTTCAACTCCCATCAGTAGGTTCACATTTTATCATATTGCTACTCTCTGCGCAAATGCTCCTTTTTTCATTTTGCAGTGAGCCGGATAAAGCACCGACCTGCGTGCACCCTGCCGCAGGTGGTGGATATACCGTCAGTAAGCTCGAGCCAGCCACCTGTCTATATCCGCCCCTCAGCAGGAGGTGGCAAGGTTAATCAGAAACAGCCCACTGTGCATCTGTTCATGAAAGGCGCACGGGATATCACGGTGACTGAGATCATGAACAAGGCCAAGAAGGATGAAACGGCGAATGTTGCAAAAAATCTCACAGACCACCGAGGTGTTCGGATTTTTTGACATCGCCGTCAGTCAGTTCAATACGTGCATCAGGAAATGGGATGACATTCTCAATGCTCTGATGATTACGCTGGGTTTTTGACTGGGGTCAGGACTAAATTCACGCCCAACGCATTAAGGACCTTCATGATGGTTTCAAAGCGAGGATTGGCACCGGGGGTAAGTGCTTTATATAGACTCTCACGGCCAAGCCCTGATGCCTCCGCTATCCCTTTCATCCCCTTTGCTTTTGCAATATCTCCAATAGCAGAAAGAAGAAGGTTCTGATCACCCTCTGCCATAACAGCATTCAGATACTCCGCAATAGTTGCTTCATCCGTTAAATAATCGGATATATCAAATTTTGTCACACGCTCTGTCATTTTTACATCTCCAATTCTTTAACTCAGATATTTTCCCTCCAACAGATCGGTAATCCCCAAGATTGCCGTTTTCTAGCTTTTTTGTAAGCACTAAAACTCGAGCCTTAGCTGGTTTATCCTTTAGCTTTGTGAGCCATTTATCAAAATAAACACTCTTTTGAATTAAAAACATAAGCATATTGTGTATCCGAATGGATACTTTTGTCAAGTGGAAGTTTTGATGTTTTAACGCGTCTGAGTTCGAAAAGAAAATCCATGAAAAGGGGAAGTAACTATCCAAAGACCAATACCGACTTATGGCCAAAGCCGCATCTTTGCACAGAGAGGTGGAAGGTATTCTGAAAAATCGGTTTAAAATGAACGCGCTGCCCTTCTTGTTGAACTAGGCACGCTCTCTCATTTGTTGCATGGCTCTTGGGTGCAAAGATATTCGGTATGCTCCCGAAAAGACTGCAAATGTCATCGCGGAGAACGTCATGGTCCTCGGCATTATCTTGTTGTGAACAAGGATGGCAAACAACGACAAAAATATGTGCCGAATTCGCAAGTTGCCGCAGCTCAAA
>JAQUJJ010000137.1:2565-9455 GCA_028681035.1 Candidatus Cloacimonadota bacterium | reverse complement strand
GGCTTTATCTGCTCCGCATAGTCATAATTCTACTGACCCGATTTACATTGGGTATGCTTATATCTTTGCCGGAAATGCCCAATTGACCGATACTACCGTAGCCAATGAGGATGAGCTGAACCCACCTATCACACAGTGCATTAAAATGAACTTCTACCCCAATCCGCTTGATGCACACAACCAGGAAATCAAATACGAGATTGAGGGCAGTATTCCGGAGCATGTAACATCTGCAACGTTAACCATCCACAATATCAAAGGGCAGGTTGTGCACCGCTGCAATCTTGATGAGGGCTTAATACAACGAAAAATGGGGGCGATATCCACCAAACCCCTTGCAGCAGGAGTGTATATCATTTCTTTAGATATAAACGGGAGACAAGTATCTACCCAGAAAATATCGATAATAGCAGGAAGGAACAAATGAAAAACGCATTTTTAGTTTTGTTACTGTTGGCGTTAGTATCCGTTAACCTGTATTCGCAAAACAACATGCCATTAATGCAGAGTTTTGTTGGTGAATTTGCAGAATCATGGTTCGGGGAAAAGATGAATGCTATCGATTTTAATGCCGATGGCTATGACGATCTGGTGCTTTACACTCGCAAGGGAGGGGCAGATCAATGGGCAGGAGTGCAACTTTATTTAGGCGGTGCAAATATGGATGCAGTTCCAGACATGATAAGATATAGTTCCATTCTCGGACAAATACGTAATACGGTTATGATGAATATTGGTGATGTCAATGGAGATGGCTTTGATGATCTCATGACCTCGGAGAGATATGCTTATATGGTTAATGATTCCCTTGCATTAAGAATATTCTATGGTGGACATAATGCTGATTTGGTTCCAGATGATTCTATAAACACTCCTATGGTGAGCGGGACACCTAAAATCCAACCTTTATGGCGTCTTGGTGACATTAATGGCGATGGCTTTGATGATTTAGGGATATATCATTGGGTAAATCAATATTCCCCAGACTTAGCCATTTTATTAGGTGGCAGCTTTGATATTGTTACTGTAACCCAAAATGTAAGCTCGCAAAGATATGCTAGGATCAACATGGTCAGCGATGTCAATAATGATGGTTTTGACGATTATATAGTTGGTTATGGTTTGAATACAAGTGATGGATTACTCACCTATCGTTATCTATATTACGGTGGCAATCCTCTTAATCTGGATAACAGGGTGCTGCTACGGACATGGGGGCTTGACGAATGGAGCTATCCCGGTGGTTATGGAGCAGGTGATTTTAATGGAGACGGTTATGACGATTTTGTGTATAGTGAAGGAGATTCTTGGCGGGATAACAATAAATTGCGCTTGGGAGGATTAAATATTGCTAACACAAGTGAATATACTCTGAACAGTCCGGATTACCTCCCTAACCTAATGAGATTTGAGCATAAAGGTATTGCTCATGGAGACTTTAACGGAGATGGGTACAGCGATATAGCCGGAGCGGACTATGAAGCCATAACCTGGATAGGAACCGCCGGAATCTGGTTGGGGAAGGCAAACCCCAACGGACTATATGATTTGAGGCTCACCCCCCCTCCGACATCACCTTTTCATCAATTTGGCTGGAGTTTGGCTTCCGGTGATTTTAACGGAGATGGATATTGTGATCTGGCTTTATCTGCTCCGCATAGTCATAATACTTATGACCCGAATTATATTGGTTATGCTTATATCTTTGCCGGAAATGCCCAGTTAGCAGATACTACAGTAGCCAATGAGGATGAAATTCTGCCCTCTCCGCAGTTAAATAACTTACAGATGGATTTATACCCCAATCCGGCAGATAGAAACCAAACAGAGTGGAACTACCAGTTAAAGGGTGCAGTGCCCCAAACGGCATCAGAATGTAAAATTGACATCTACAATATCCGGGGGCAGTTAGTCTCTTCACATCCAATATTATCCCCAAACCTATCACAAGGCACATTGGGGCTGAACAAATTATCTGCTGGGATATACTTCGCATCTTTCGTTGCGGATAGCAGGAAGATTGCCACATCGAAATTCACAATAAAATAAAAAGGAGCATATTATGAAAACGAAGCGTCTATTGGTTCTGCTGTTCATCCTAGTTATGGGACATGGAACAGAATTGGCTTTTAAGAATAATAAGACTTTCGGGGAGGCAACATGAAAACAAGTTCTTTTTTATGTGTGGTCAGTCTGGTATTTTGCCTTACCGGTTTGACCGCACAGAACCACATGGATATAATGCTGTCTATTCAAGGTGCACACGAAAATAGCATGCTATATGTAAGTATGGCAGCTATAGACTTTAACGCAGATGGTTATGATGATCTAATTATCCCGCAAAACCGAAATGTCGCCACTGAAGAACCAGGTAAGCTATTTTGCTATTTTGGTAGCCCTACTTTTGATGGAACACCTGATCTTGAGTGCCAGGGTGAGTCATGGAATCAAGGCCCGGGCACGAGGCTCCTTTCGGGAGATTTTAATGGAGATGGATATCAGGATATTGTTGATACGGCAGTAATTGATGCATCAACGCTTCAAGTAGGTATCAGATTTTTCTATGGCGGAACTAATCCGGATCTAATCCCAGACCATATCATTCCCATGGCTTCGCTCGGTTCCCCATTTTCAGCCGAGTTCATTATCCGAGAGAACATCGGCGATATAAACAACGACGGATGTGATGATATTGGAGCATTCCACACCACACCAGATTCGTTGCAGACCCGGAGTATCGCAGTCATTTTTGGGGGTACGTTCCAAAGCGCAACGGTTGTGGATAATGTTACCTGGGGTTCAGTTATGTATATCTCCTATGTTGGTGATGTTAATGGGGACACCATTGATGATTTTACAGTCGGCTATGATCCTCTCTTAAATCCCGGTAATCACTCTCTAACGCTTTACTGTGGCAACGATGGATATTTTGACCCGTCTGACAGGATTGTTCTCTACGATGCAATCACTGAACCTTATAATGATTTTCCTTTTGGGTTTGGTATCGGAGATTTTAATGGCGATGGATTTGGCGATTATTTAAGTTATTGGGTCACATCACCTGGTAACTGTGGAAATAAAATCAAGCTTGGATCCAATACCCTGCCCCAATCTCAGGAAATAATCATCGATATGGGAACATGGACACAACTGATAAATGTTAAGAATCGCGAAGTAAGTTTCGGAGATTTCAATGGCGATGGTTACAGCGATATGATCACCTCCGATCATGAATCCGGCTTTTGGCATGGAGCGGCGGGACTCTGGTTAGTAGGGGCAAATCCCAATGGCTTATACGACCTAAGGATACCTCCTCCTCCCATAACTCCTTACTATCAGTTTGGCTGGGGAACACCTGCTGTAGGTGATTTTAATGGCGACGGGTGCAGCGATGTGGCTTTCTGCGCACCACAGAGCGACTCAGGCACAACTAACTATAGAGGTTGGGTAATAGTTTATGCGGGGAACACTCAGCTAGCGGATACAACAGTAGCAAATGAGGATGAAGTTCTGCCCTCTCCACAGTTAAATAACTTACAGATGGATTTATACCCCAATCCGGCAGATAGAAACCAAACTGAGTGGAACTACCAGTTAAAGGGTGCAGTGCCCCAAACGGCAACAGAATGTAAAATTGACATCTACAATATCCGGGGGCAGTTAGTCTCTTCACATCCAATAATATCCCCAAACCTATCAGAAGGTACATTGGGGCTGAATAAATTATCTGCTGGGATATACATCGCATCTTTCGTTGCGGATAGCAGGAAGATTGCTACATCGAAATTCACAATCAAATAAAAAGGAGCATGTTATGAAAATGAAGCGTTTATTGCTAGTATCAGTTTTGCTTACCGCATGTATTTTGCACGCAGTAAACAATATGCCACTACTTGCACAAATGCAGGGAGAGCATAATAATTCCGGCTATAGATACTCCTTGGTATCCCTTGATTTTAATCATGATGGTTACGATGATTTAGTTGTGTTAGCTACATTTTATGGCTATCAGTATCAACAAACTCCTTCTCGTGGTAAGGTCTATATCTATTACGGGGGTCCGAGCTTCAGCTCAGCTACACAACCTGCTATGACTCTTGAAGGTGATTATCCAGAGGGAGAGCAAAGGAAGATCGGCCTAATTGTTAATATAGGTGATGTAAATGGTGATGGCTTTGATGATCTGATGATTGGAGATGAAAACCCAAATATTTCAGGCAGTGCAAGGTATATGTATTACTTTGGACAAAACAATAATTTATCTGCACCAGATAGGATTATGACTCCCATTGGTAGCGAAGTTTTATGCTGGATTAGCAAACTTGGTGATGTAGATGGCGATGGCTTCGATGATGTAGGCATATTTTATCAAATTGGGTATGTTTCAGGTTTTGATATACAATGGGGCGGGTGTTATAATCGGCAGGAGATTTACACAGGCTCAGGAATTGCCTCCTATCCAAATGCAATTACTGGTATTGGCGATATAAATAATGATGATTATGATGATTTCGCTGTTGGATACGCTATAGGGGGTAATAATATATCGAATTATACTGTTACTATTTATCAAGGAAACCAGGATCGTATGTTTGTAAACCCATGGGTTATGGCTCTCACAGCATATCAAATAACATGCATAAGCAAACCCCTGGGTGACCTTAATGGTGATGGATTTGCAGATTTCTTGGGATATGTGGATTATCAAGGGTTAAAGCTCTGGAAGGGAACAAATGGAATTAGCACTCCCCTCCCGGACGTGATACTAAGTCCTTTATATTTTGGTGATGCATATGTAGAAGGAGTTGAAGCCGGAGATGTTAACGGCGATGGCTTCAGCGATGTGATTGGTGCGAGTTATTACAATCAGCGATTTGCTGTATGGTTAGGCAGCAACAGCATGAATGGACATGCAGATTGGATTAAATTCAATCAATACGAGAATTTTGGTTACGATCTGGCAATGGGAGATTATAACGGAGATAGTTATTGCGATATTGCTGTATCCGCACCTTTTGAAGAAGGCTCCTGGCCATTACATGACTATCGTGGCTATGTGTTTATCTATGCCGGATATTCTGGCATGGTGGCAAATGATGATCCGCTTGTGCCGCAGCTTTCACAGCAATTACAGATGATGATAAGCCCTAACCCTGTCCGTAATATCAGTGAGATCAATATCAATATAATCAGCTCTGCTGTAGATAAAGGGGAACCTGTCCGAATTGAAGTGTTTAATCTCAAGGGACAGAGCGTTTATCAATCTGAAGAAACCAGCATATCTTTTACTGAGATTAGCCGCAAAGTGAATCTCAGTAACTATCCATCTGGGATATATTTATGCAGAGCGCAGGTTGGTAACAAGCAAATCAGCAAGAAATTCACAATCATCAAATAAGGAGATCATTATGAAAAAGCTAATATTGCTTCTATTGTTAATATCCTTATGGTGGGCAAATATTTATGCACTAAATGACATGCCATTACTGGCACAACTACAGGGAGAGCATAATAATTCTGGCTATGGATACTCCTTGGTATCCCTTGATTTTAATCATGATGGTTACGATGATTTAGTTGTGTTAGCTACATTTTATGGCTACCAATATCAACAAACTCCTTCTCGTGGCAAGGTCTATATTTATTACGGGGGACCGAGCTTCAGCTCAGCAACACAACCCGCTATGACTCTTGAAGGTGATTTTCCGGAAGGCGAGCAGAGGAAGATCGGCTTAATTGTTAACATAGGTGATGTAAATGGTGATGATTTTGATGATTTGATGATAGGAGATGAAAAACCCAATATCTCAGGCAGCGCAAGGTATCTATATTACTTTGGACAAAACAACGACTTAACTGTACCTGATAGGATAGACGTTGGTGAAGCAGGAGAAGTACTGTATACACGTTATAATCTTGGTGATATTGATGACGATGGTTTTGATGATGTAGGAATACGCTATCGGCAAGAAAGTATATATGGTTTTGATATTCAATGGGGTGGATCTTTTGAACGCCAGTTAGTGTACATGGGTTCTGAAATCCTATCATATGCAAGCTTTATCAACGGAATAGGTGATATTAATGGAGATGGCTACCATGATTTTACTATTGGATATGTTAGTGCAGAAACAGACCCTCCCAATTGTATAATAAAACTTTACTACGGAAATATAGATAGAGTGGTTGCTAATCCTGTTTTATTGATACAGACAACAGATTCAATCACAAGACTATGCAAGCCTATTGGCGATATCAATGGGGATGGATATAATGATTTCTTCGCTTACGCTAACACAGATGGAATGATGATTTGGTATGGCTCAACTGATATAAATCCAATAAGCCCTGATATAGTTCTTAATCCGGTTTATTTTGGGAATGATAGCGTTAGGGGTATAGAAGTCGGTGATATCAATGGTGACGGCTTCAGCGATGTGGTAGGAGCCAGCTATCCCCAACAGCGTTTTGCTGTTTGGCTGGGCGGTAGCAACATGAATGGGCAAGCAGATTGGCAGAAAACCAGTACTTATGAAAACTACGGCTACGACTTGGCAATGGGAGATTATAACGGAGATGGCTTCTGTGATATAGCTGTTTCTGCACCCATGGAAGAAGGCACATGGCCTTTACATGACTATCGTGGCTATGTGTTTATCTATGCCGGATATTCTGGCATGGTGGCAAATGACGATCCGCTTGTGCCGCAGCTTTCACAGCAATTACAGATGACGCTAAGCCCTAACCCTGTCCGTAATATCAATGAGATCAATATCAATATAATCAGCTCTGCTGTAGATAAAGGGGAACCTGTCCGAATTGAAGTGTTTAATCTCAAGGGACAGAGCGTTTATCAATCTGAAGAAACCAGCATATCTTTTACTGAGATT
>JAQUJJ010000137.1:0-2465 GCA_028681035.1 Candidatus Cloacimonadota bacterium | reverse complement strand
AGCCGCAAAGTGAATCTCAGTAACTATCCATCTGGGATATATTTATGCAGAGCACAGGTTGGTAACAAGCAAATCAGCAAGAAATTCACAATCATCAAATAAGGAGATCATTATGAAAAGGTTCATTGTTGTGCTATTCCTAATAACGGTAGGGATGCATCTTTTAGCAGTAGAAGCTGCTGATTTTTTAATAGGCGCATACTCGCAGTATTAGATAAGGTATGCTGGTGCAGATTATGCAGATAATTTTGCAGATTTAGGAAACTTCCTTCATGGTGCAGGGTATAATGCTACAACATACAGCTTGAACAATGATTACCCAAATCGCATGAGCCAAATTCTACAACAACTTGAAACAGCAAGCGTTAAAAGCATACTATTGGATGGAACTTGGTTGCCTAGCCAAAACAAGGTAGGTGTAAGTAGTTTATCATTTGGAAACAATCTAAAAATTGAAGCAGAGTATCAATTGAAAACCGATTCTATTGGAAACTTCGTTGTTGATGAGCTTATCACAGCGAATCAAGCAATTTGCATGGAATCTTATGACTACGTTACAAAGCATGATTGCGGAGCCAATGATTATAATGAAGCATACTCAAATGATTATGCGTGGATTTGCGATGCTTCACAAGGGGATTCTGCTGGTGTTGCCTTATCACAACCCAGAAAGAGGTGGAAACCATCATGGAAACCGTGGCCGAGCATGCTAAGTAAGGACATAGTATTTCTTACTGATTCTTATCAATTCGAAAAACTCTATCTGAAAGTAGCGATGAGATTTGAAGGTGTTGATCCAGGAGATTCTGTTGCTGATATTAGTCTGAAGTTTTATGATCCATTAGTAGATTCAGACTATTCGGAGTATGATCCAATTCCAGAACCAAGCCGATATGTACCTGTGCCTTTAACTTCATGCTCAGCAAGTTTGTATAGCTCCAGTATTTCAGCACAAACATATCCAGAAACAATGAAGGATGAATTTAACAACTACGTTTTCGATTATTATATCTATCTCCCAGTTTCATTCAATCTGATGGACACAAGTTCTAGCTCAACAAGACAGTTCTTCCACATAAATCCTGAAATTTACTGGCACGGTAACGGCAAATTGATCATAGATTACATAGTTATTGAAGATGAACATAGCCGATCTGTAAGGCAAGACCCAAACTCACCGTACATTAGCCAGCTAAACAACCAAATAAACTGTTTAGATAACGTTGATCCTGCCGAAAATATACTATATTATTATGCTATGGATGAACCACGCCCCGCACAGCTTCAAATGTACAAGACGATGCAGAATCATCTGAATAGCTTAAATCCACCGCGCAAGTTATTAACTGCTACCTGGTTGAAAGATTATAGTATCGTAAAACATGATGGGAAACCGTATAACTACCATAAGCGTTTTTTAACTGAAACAAATCCCGATAGGATAATGGTGGATATATATCCGTTACAATGGTATGTTGAATGGCATGGCAATGTGTCTAGCTACCATGTACAAAAGAAAATTGACGACATGATACACTATTACTATCACAAGTTAGTTACGAATATACAGCAATCAAACAATCCAGATACTGAGATTTTCTATGTACCGCAAACATTTGGAAACGTGCTTGCCGCTACAGATGATTGGTCTTACGTAATGCCTCCGCGTAGTATGATAAAAACTCTCAAATTTTTGCCATTGTGTTATGCAGCAGATGGCATGGTAGATTTTTGTGTGGCTTCTAATCCCGCCAAGTTATTAGAAAAAGGTCATTGGGTAACACCTTTGTCCCAAGATCAGGCAGGAGATAATTATCAGGATCAGTACAATAACCTGAGGATTACAGATAACGTTTCCGCATACAGCATGATTACAGATGCAAATCGTAAAATTGCAGTCTATGGTCCGATTATTAGAAGCTTGAATTGGCTTAATGCCAATAAAGTGATGGATTCTGGGATATCGCTGTACCCCGGCTTGGCTGGTGAAGATGGGATAAATCTGAGTAACGTGTTGTTAAATAACTTACATATAGAAGCTGAAATAGATTCAACTGGTTATAGCGGTTACGTACAGTGCGGTTATTACAATGATACGCACAATCGCCCAAGCTTTATGCTTGTTAATCGCAGATCAGTTTATGACATTACTGCTCCAGCTGGTACGCCTCTAAAGTATGTAGATTTATTTTTCCATGATGCAGCCCCACAAACTGTTTGTTTTGAGCCTGATATCGAAAGCCATTCCATGTTCGGCGATCATATAGCCATGTACGATCCCTATGATGATTCGCTATACTATCAGAATGGCCAGATCATTAATGTGGAAATTGGGCCTGGTGATGGCAAGCTGCTGCAAATGATATCCACGCTGCCCGATACTGTAAATACAGCAGTTCGGATTTTTACAAAAGGTATTCTGGAGGGTGATATTACTATCGCCAGTGGAGGTTCTGTAAGTGTAC
>JAQUJJ010000136.1 GCA_028681035.1 Candidatus Cloacimonadota bacterium | reverse complement strand
AAGTAGTTTGAATAAATCGACTTCTGCGCTTTAACATAGTCTAATATATTCTAAACACCCTATATTGCTAACTTTTGGGCATATTGGGGTTCTGTGCCTAAATCACGGGGTATTTTTCATGTAAAAACCGATATTGAGGAGAAACTATGTATCTAACCCTTGCAAACAAACAAAATAGAATCTTAGTCGCTGTTAACAAAGACTCTTTTACCGTTTTCTCTTGCCCACTTTTCGGAAAAGCCAACGTGCGAAATATCATTTTTACTGTTGTCTAACTTTCTTTCGGTTTCGGCAATCAGGACAGATGGCAAAATCTCATAGATACGTAAAATCTTGATTTGGTCATTTTTATCAAAAACAGCAAAGAATATGCTGTGGTTTCTTTTTATACGCTCTAAGGATTGGGTACGGTTCTCCGGAGGAGATTTGAACATTCTATCCAGTTGTCCCATCCCTCCTTCTTTACAGCTCAAATATTCGTATTTAATTGTTGGGTTGCCAGTTTTATGCGCATCTGCATCACGTTTAGTTGTTATCAATGTATGTCCAAGCGCGTCTGAAATAATCATTTCTTTAACAAGCCCCGGTTGTAAGAGGTTATTAATACCAATACTTTGAGCCTCACTAAAAGCTGTTTTCACTAATTCTATGATTATTTTATAGTGCCTCGTGATCTCATTAATTGGGGACATGATACTCCTCTAGAGAAGCAGGTTGTGCGATTTCATCCTTTAAAATAGTAGAGCTATCAAATGTGTACCAAAGGTCATTATCTTCATCCAAATCATCCAATCTAGTTTTACTTGCCTTGTAGATAGATTCATCCATTTCGAATGTGATAAAATGGCGCTTTAGTTTTTTACATACTACAGCAGTCGTCCCTACGCCCGCAAAAGTATCGAGCACAATGTCTCCCTGGTTCGAGCTTGCCTTAATCAATCTTTCGTATAATTTCTCGGGTTTCTGTATCGTGTTTAGCACATCTCTACTAACTAGCTCTTTGGACTTATAAGTCAATTGCTTAATATCACCCCATACGTCCCCAGGATTTTTCCCCTTCTCATTAAACTTAGTCTTAGTGTATTTTCCGTTTTTTACTGAGGGCACATTCTCACAACGTTGCCGGTGCTCCAATTCAACAAGTTGTGCTACACGTATATCATCTAAATTAAATGTCTTTGCCACTTTGCCCTTTACAAAGTAGCAGATAACATCATAATTATTAGTATATGAAATTCTTCCCTGAGCCAGTCTACTTGGTTGATACCATACTATTTTTGATTTGAGATTCAAATAACTGCGATAATCAATAAAATCAATGCAATCAGGCTTTCCAAATAAGTACAAAGTCCCACCTTCTTTTAATTTGGGAGCATAGGATTCTATCAACATAAGGTTGTAATCTTGGATGCTCTTTACTTTGTCCCATCCATAGTTTGTAACACCGTATGGTCCATCACAAATAACAAGATCAATGGATTCGTTATCTATATCTTCTAACAATTTCAACCCATCTCCCAGATATATTCTATCTATTGCTAGCATCTTTAAATCTCCTTCCTTCTTTACCGTCACTTTAACGAGTGTTTTGATGTCTAAATAATAGTCAAGGTAAATATATCTTTCACAACTGCGATTACTTCATACTAAATGTATCACTGTAGCTATTTTGACTTATACAATCGGCGACGATATCTTCGAATAAAACGCTGCGATTTCCCGTTTCGCCGATTTATGAGTTAAAAAGAGACACCTGCGTTTAATTACAGTGTATGCTTGAAACATCACCATCATTTTAACTAACAATTACGCTGAGTTATAACTTTTTACTTTAGCAGAATCATCTTTCTGGACTGCGAGCTCGAAGCAGCGTTAAGACGGTATAAATATACTCCAGATGCAACGTTGTTATTGCGTTTATCCTTGCCGTCCCATACAATGCTATGTGCACCTGGGTTCACAAACCCCTCCACCAGACAGTTTATATGTTGTCCTCTAATGTCGTAAATATCCAGGCTTACTTTTTTTGTCTTGGCAACACTAAAAGAAATAGTGGTACAGGGGTTAAAGTGCGGAGCTTCAGCAAGCTCCGGCTACACTCACATCTGTGCAACAAACCTCTCATATCCTTTCACCATAGGCAGCAGCCCAGTTTCTATAGCAGCCTTAAGTGTGATACATGGCAGGTTTTGCTCTGCAATCTGCGCTCTTGATATGATTTTCAAATCCACTGTGCTGGGAAATGCTTTCTGCATAGCAAACATCAGCTTGCTATACACATTTGTCCATGTCCAAAGCGGCTTATCTTCGCATTTAGCTAACTTGTTATACAGCAGCAGGTAATCCCGCAGATTATCCTTGTACCCCACCGATGGTTGCAAGGCGAATATTGCTTTGTTGGCACTGCTAAACTGCGGTGCAGCAGGGTGGTTGACAAACTTCCACCGTCTGCGAACATACAGCTTGCCAGTTCGGCGGCTGCGGTAATAGATAAGCTCATCCAGTTTACCGGTGAACTCCCCCAATAGATTTGCGCGTGTTGCTTTCATGTTGTGTCTCCTTGTTCATTTTTTGGGATAACAAATAAATCCCTTCATAATGTAAGGGGGACAAAAACTGATTTCTGGGACAGAATTGGCATTTATTTTTATGTCCCCTTGCTCCAATTGCCCTATCATTGCCCACCCAATGCCCACCACAAGGGCAATGAGTGGGCAATGATAGGGCAATTGAGGCAAGGAAGAATTCACAAGCTTATGGCATGCATACGACATTCGGCTTATCATATAAGTAAAACGCTATGGAGATAAATTATGAAAAGAGCGATATTTACCGTGCTGCTGATGCTAGCAGCTTTGGGCTTGTTCGCCCATCCTGCCAACGATGTTAGCTTAACTTATGATGCTAAAACCATGTTACTTACCGTGACATACGAACACACCGTGAAGAATCCTGCCGATCACTATGTTGAATCTGTGTTGATTAAAATCAACGGCAAGGATGTTATCAGTCAAAGCCTTCCCATGCAAGAAAGCACGGGCGGTGGGAGCTTAGTTTACAAATTGATCGGTGTGAAAGCTGGCGCACTAATTGAAGCCACTGTTACATGTAACAAGGGGGGAAAGAAAACCGGCAAGTTACCCCTTAAATAAGACTATTTGTGGATATAAGTCCACATAAAGAGGTAAGCTTTCAACAGATATTCATCTAGCCAAGCGGAAGAAAAGCTGTTATTGTCTGTATATCAGATAGTTAACGAACTTTGGACATTTGGAACAGTACTTGCGTTAGTATATAGGTAGAATCTCAACCGACTTCCCCCTTGTCGGTTAGTGGTCTTGCCCCATTAGACCACTATGTGTGACCTCCTAAGTCAATGACCTGTACCCCTTCTTCGGAAGGGGTTTTTTACTTTAGCAGCAAAAAACGCCTGCCCAAAGACAAGCGTTTATGTATTGAAGTGGCATTCGCCAGGCTTCTTTAGCTATAGAGATACCTTTTTATCTTCTGAGTAGGGGTCTTTTGGAAGGGTTCGTTAACGATTTGGATTTTGGCAATACGGCTAAACTCGGCAAGGATACGATTTGCTTCTTTGCGGTTTTGCTCCATTAGTTCAGGTATCTTGTTTTCAGGTATGTGGTCGGCATCCAGATTTTCCAAATCAGGATAGATGAGGGCATGGAGCTGCCTATCGCGCTCTAACACAAGTGCTTCCAGAACATAGGGCAGGTTACACATTTTCTGTTCCACCAGTTCGGGGTAAATATTCTCTCCCGAAGGACCGAGGATAACGTTCTTGCTGCGCCCGCGCAGATAGACAAAGCCATCCGCATCCATGGTGCCAATATCGCCGCTGTATAGCCAGCCGTTCTTTAGGACTTCCTTGGTGGCTTCTTCAAACTTGTAATAGCCACAAAAGAGCTGCTCGCCTTTAATTAGGATTTCACCGGGTATCTTCTGTGGGTCGGGAGATTCTATCTTTATGTCGATATACTTCACTTTGCGTCCGCTGGATTCGTAGCGGTGTTCTGCCCAGCCTGCATAGGAAATGAGGGGACCGCATTCTGTCATCCCATAACCGATGGTGAAAGGAAACTTTATCTTTTTCATAAATTGCTCCACCTCAGCATTCATCGGAGCTCCGCCCGTAATCAGCTCCCTTACACTTCCCCCGAAAGCGGTGATTAGCTTTGCACGTATTTTCTTGCATACAATCTTGTTTAACACAGGGATTTTAAGCATGCGCTGCATCTTGGGAGTATCTACTAAGGGTTGGAGCTGTTTCTTGTAAATCTTTTCAATTAACAAAGGAACCGTAAGCACCACCTGCGGCTTTAAGTCCTTCATGGCAGCCAGCAGTATTTTGGGGGCAGGAATTTTCTCCAAAAAGTTAATATGATTACCGCGAGTGAAGGGATAAAGCAAATCGAAACTGCAAGCGTAAGCATGGGCAAGAGGAAGAAATGCCAGCACTTTGGCACCCACATTGAAAAGCAGGTTTTCGCGGGCAACAATCAGGTTTGCCAGTAAGCTGCGGTGCGGAAGCAACACTCCTTTGGAAAATCCTGTGGTGCCACTGGTGTAAATTATCGCAGCAATATCCTCATTATCACATACATCTGTGAGCTTCAAATCCGCCGGCTTGAGATTGCTTAGTTCAGGAGTTTTATCCAAGGGGGGAATAAGTATCTGTTTTGCCTCGCCAAGATTGTAGAGCAGCTTAAAATCCTCCAGAGCAAAGATATACTTTAGCTTGCGCATATGCTCCGAATCAATTGAATCATACTTATCTCGTGAGATAAAGAGGATTTCCGCATCGCTGTGGTTTACAATATGCTGCGTTTCTTCAGGAGAAAAGGCAGCAAGAATGGGTACTACTGTTGCTCCATAAGTAATGGAAGAAAGCCACACGATTGCCCATGAGCTGCAATTCTTACCAGCTATGGCGATCTTCGTGCCTTTTGCCACGCCACACGCTTTGAATAAGCGATGTAGCCAAGCTATTCTTTTCCCCACATCGCTATAGTGCAATGCGGTGCCGGGGTAATCTGTGAATGCGGGTAAATCCCAAAATTCTTTAATGGAATCATTCAAATAGGGAATCAGCTTTTCATCTATCATCTTTGCTCCTTAGCTTGTACGTTCTCTAAGACATTGTATATGAATATGTTACAGTAAGGAGCATGAAAAGCGGTAAAAGTAGAAATGTCAAGAAGTTTAAGCTTTGATTAGGCTGCCAATCTCTTGGGCTGCCAATCTCTGGGCTGCCAATCTCCGAATTGGCAGTTACAGCGGAGCTGTAATCGAAACATCCTCTGGATGCTGTAGCAAATCGGAGTTTGCCACCCCAGACTATTACTATTAGTAACGTTTCAGAGAGCAACTCTGAGAATGGCTTTCTGCCGGACGCAGGTATTCCGCATAATCAAAATCCAGCTCAACCAGCGTGTAATCGGGATCATCATAGCCGGAAAAGTACTCATCAAAGAAAAAACAACGCTCAGAAGCATCTGCCTTGAGCGTTGCATTATGTACTATGGAAGCAATTCCACTAAGCCTGATATAGCCAGTGTGACCATCTTCAAGCAGGGGAATACATACTTCCACTTGTTTGCTGTTTTGTATTTGGGCAACCTTGGCATCTCCACTGAAGGTAGCGATAAAATAGCGGTCGTCGTGCATAAATAAGACAACCGGGCGTACGCGTGCCTGCTTTTTATCTATCGTAGCCAAATAGACATACTGGTTTTGCTTAATGCAAGCCATTATCTCTTGTTGCAGTGCAGATTCAGAGGTTCTTGCCATGGGATAAGTCCTTTATTTGGGGAAAGAAATCCCGGTGATAAAAGCTTGTACGTCTTGATTGGGGTTGTCAGAGCGGTCGCGAGGAAGTTGCTCTATAGTATGCACAATTTCCATGCCTTTAGTAACCTTGCCAAACACAGTGTGCTTGCCGTCCAGCCAGGCAGCTCCATCTTTCTTGGTAACGATAAAGAACTGGCTACCATTGGTATTAGGACCAGAATTAGCCATGCAGAGGGTGCCATAGGCTACGCTGGCGTTCAATATCTGAGCAGTAAGAGGAGCTGTGAAGCCTGTCTTTTCTCTGTAATATTCAACCGTGTTCTTCATAATGGGGCTAAGGCTTTTAGATTTCTGGCATTCCTTCACCAGTGCATCAATCTCTGCATTGGGAGTTTTGGATTCCTGCATATGAGGAACGATAACCTTGTTCCAAACAAGCTCGGCAGATGCCATATCAGCAATCTCACCCTTCAGCTCTTGACCTGGCGCATAGCATTCATCTTCAAAAGCATAGCCGGGACCACCTTGACCGTCGTTACCACGATTGTCATCCTTAGTGTTGGGGTCTCCACCCTGAATCATAAAATCGGGTATTACACGGTGAAAATAGGTACCGTTATAGAAATCCTTCTGAGCAAGAGTGATGAAGTTCTGTACAGTCTTGGGGGTAAGTTCTCCCCAAAGTTCAAGTTCAATGTTTCCATAAGTGGTAGTTATAATAGCTTTTGTTGAAGCCATTGGCTTTGCGGTCTCGGGCACAGGTACCTCCTTAAGGCTTGTTCCGGGATTAATTTTGTCCACACTGTACATGGTGGCTAAAGATAGCACCAAGATCAGCGGGAGCAAAATGAGGATTAGTTTTACGTTTTTGTTTTTCATGCTGTCTCCTAGTTAGTATTAAGATTTAGGGCATCGATATTATTATACTGTTTAAGCTGAGGAACACCGCCAATTATTTCAATATAACTGTGGTGTACAATCCAATCCCCACAATTCGCATAGAAACCTTTATCAATAGGCTCAAGCTCTGGGAAATGGCTGTGTCCCATCACTACAATATCGGCTTTCTTTTTGTCAATGAGTTTTTTGGCGTATAGCTTTAGTCCTCTGGTTTTTATCTTTCTAAGCCTTGGGTTTTCGGGGCGAATGCGGCTGGTGCGAGAAAGTAATGTCCCTAGGCTGAGGGCAAAATCTGGATGCAAAGCAGAGAATATATACTTTACCCATTCCATGCGAATAACCTGACGGTATATCTTGTAGCGCAGGTCGTTCACGGTGCGGGTATCCCCATGTTCAAAGCGGATGTTCTTCCCGTCTGCTTCAATTGTAACGCCATCGGGATAAATCTCCATGCCAATATATTTAACAAGGAAATCCCCAAACCAGAAATCATGGTTCCCGCTAATAAACACTATCCTGCAGCCTGCATCATGAATATCTGCCAATGCACGCAATAGAGGGAAATACTGCTTTACGATGGTAAACTTCCAATCGAACCACAAATCAAAGATATCGCCAACCAGAGCCAACAGGTCATACTTGCCTTCGGATTCATGTAAAAAAGCAAGGAGTAATTCCGCATTCTTTGCATCAGTGGCATCAGTCTGGTGATATTTGAAGTGGCAATCCGATATAGCTAAGATACGCATAATAATCCTATTTCTGCATTACATAATGCAGGATGTTAACCCCGAATTTCAAAGCTGTGTCGCGCACTTGTGGAGGGTCATTATGCGTGCTGGGATCCGCCCAACCGTCACTAATATTGCTTTCGTAAGTGTATAAGCAGACCAAGCGTCCGCTGTCGTCAAAGATGCCAAAAGCTTGGGGAGCCTTCTCATCGTGAACATGGATTTTAGGTAAACCGCTGGAAAAATCAAAGAAACTGGTAAACAGCGGAAAAGAGGCAGCAAGCTCGGTAAGCTCACGCTCTGGAAAGATACGCTTTATCTCTCTTCTGAAGGAAGCATCCATGCCATAATCATCATCCGCATACAGGAAACCACCACGTAACATCCAAGTGCGTAGGTTGTCAACCTCTCGGTCGCTAAAGCGGATGTTTCCATGCCCAGTTAGATAGATAAAGGGAAAGTCGAACAGTTTGGGATCCGAAGCACGTACTGTGCTCTGGTCAGTAGGAAAGCTTGCGCCCATCACGGAATTGGCGTATTTGGCAAGATTGGGAAGTACTTCTGGGTCGTTATACCAATCTCCCCCGCCATCATATTGCAAGCGGGCAAAGCCTGTGCGTACGGGACTTTCTACGGTAGCTCCAAGAGGTTGTATGATTAGAAGGATGAGCAAAATACATAGAGGAAGAGTGAAAGAGTGGAAGAGTGTAACCCCTTTCATAGATAGTAGCCAAGTGCAAGAAATGGCTTTGCTCCCATCTTGGGAAGCCGTCTGTAATCTATCAATGAGTTTCACTTTTCCACCTTTCCGCTTCTCCACTTTAGTTTAATATCTTCAGCTCTATGCAGAGTATCGCACCGTCCACCACTGCATAGAAGCAATTGTCATAGCTATCATAGGCAGATAATGCTTGTAAATCCTGCTTTAAAGTGATGCTGCTAAGGGTTTCCCCGCTATTGGGGTCTATAATGCTAATTCCACGGCGGGAGGGTATCACCACAATGCTTTTATCCAAGCGTGGGTCACTGCTACTACGGATTTCACAGGGCACAAATCTATCGGCAACGATGCTCTCGGTCGGTAGGTTTTGTTGCCAAATCTCGCTGCCATCATCCTTCAAGCCATACACTTGCTGATTGTCGAGGCTAATTAGCAAATTACCGTGAGACAGTAACACGGAGCGGATATCAACATCAAAGC
Organism: Candidatus Cloacimonadota bacterium; assembly: GCA_028681035.1. Next base: position 849 of record JAQUJJ010000136.1, on the reverse strand, counting down.
TCTTACTCCACAGAAGCTGACGGTTCTTTTTGTCAAAAGCCATCATGCGCGAATCTGCAACAAGGTAGATTTTATCCAAACTAAAGGCAGGCGAAAGTTTAATAACGTAGGGCAATTCCGTGTTCCATGCCACTTCCATGCTTACATTGCGAGCAGGCGTGGATACAATTCTATCCATATACTTACGAATATCATCGGTGTTAATCTTCAGGGTTGTGGGTATCTGCTCCAGCCGAGTGATTTTCTCTTTCTGAAAGCTAAGCCGGGATTTATACACGAGCTGATCCAGTATACGGTTGCCAAACACCATATAGATAGCCGTTAGCAAGGTTAAAGAAATAAGTACAATACTGGATATCTGCACGCGTGAAAGCTTCCGACTCCGCGGCTTAATAAGGCGTTCGCGTCCCTCTAACACCAACCAAAGGGGATTATCTTCACCCGCATAAGATTCTATTAGGGTGTCTATAGTAGCAGGGTCACTAACGCGGGGCAATATCTTTTGGGCAAGCTCGCCTGATAGTACTATCAAGCGTTGCTTCTCCGCAAGATATAGCCGATTTGGCTTTAGGGTAAGGTCGCTGTCTTCATAGCCAAATAACTGCAAGCCTTTTTGGCTCTGTACCTGGTAATTCTTCCAGTCTTTGCCCACAGAGCGTATCTTCTTGGCATCGGTTACTATGGCGAAGATGCGTCCGGTCTGCACAAAGTAAAGCTCGTGGTCATACAACACGCCAAATAATAGCGAGATTCCCTTTTCTACCAGAGAACTCTTCCGTAAGCGGGCATGCAGTTTCCAATGCAAATCTGCAAAGAAACTTCTCAGCCATTTCTCAATTTCCATGCGGG
>JAQUJJ010000135.1 GCA_028681035.1 Candidatus Cloacimonadota bacterium | reverse complement strand
TAGCAATTATCCGCGCACCTATACCCATACGGATATAGGCGGCGGCTGAATTATTAAGTTCTTCGGCTAATAGCGGAAGCGCAAGCAGCATTAGCAAACCAATAATGTAGAACCTGATTGTGCGGGAAGGTGTGTTATTCATCGTGGTTTTCATCATAGCCTCCTTATTTAACCGCAATTTTGATTACTTTTTCTTGTTTGGTAGTGCTGTCACCAACCACCACTCTGGCGAAGTACGTGCCACGCGCTACCTTGGTACCCGAAGAGTTCTTCAGATCCCAAACTATCTCAACCTTATTTGTACTTGTACTCGGCACAGAAAGAGTTCTTAGTTTCTTACCAGCAAAATCATAGATTTCCACCGATACCTGAACATTATCATTTCTGCTGAGTACCACCCTGATTGTAGAACTGGTAACCGCAGGATTAGGATACGCTATGGATGTCTCGCTAATCACCAAGTTGGGTGAAATAAGCTGCCCATCATCAATGTTACTTGGCGGACTTTCCACTCCATCGTAGATAGCTTTAACCATGTATTGATAGACGATATTATTCTCGATAGCATAATCGTCATAGTAGTAATCCACTCCCAACATATCATTAACCGGTGCAGAATTAAGCGGTGTACCTGGGAAGGCAATATCTGTTGACTTTTTGCGATATACATTGAAGCCATCCAGAGCACGAGCCATTGGCAAATTCCAGAGGATACGAATATGTGTATTGTGATTTTCAGTCCACACATTGATCGGAGACAAGAGAAGGGTATAATTTGCAGCATTCTGTGCACTATCAACCCAATCTGTCTTGTATGCCTTGGCTTTTATTGTCCAATGCTGTGATGTGGCAACAATACTAATTGAATCCGCATAAACTGGAGATGTAGGAGTTACATCACTGCCGTCATCTGTATAACGAATAACGGCACCCAGAGTAGCACAACTGATGCCAAGCTTGAAGCTTGCACCATAGGTTATATCACCAGGATGGCTAAATCCAGGTGTAGCAACTGTTCCAGTAATATTATATACTCCTGACACCACGTCGCTGGCAACCCATCCGGTAGCAAAACCTTTCAAGCGTATTTCAGTTATAGCTGCCATGGGTAGTTGAATGGGATTAACATAGGCAGGTGAATTTACAGTAGGATCCGTACCATCCAAGGTATAGCGAATTGTTACTCCATCAGTTGGCAACTGTGCAGGGGCAACTATGATACTTTGCTGGGTTGTGTAAGTCCCCTCTGGTGGATTAAAAGAAGATGCACTAAGCAGAACCTGACCAGTAATTAGGTAAGTTGCGCTTATGATATCGCTATCAATCCAATTAGGATTAAATGCCCGAGCCTTAACAGTTGTCTGAGAATTTAAAGGCAAGGGGATATCTAATCCCTGTGTATAGATATCAGAGGTTTCTGTAGGATTAGTACCATCAATAGTGTAGTAAATGGTAGCCGGCAAAGGATCAACAGCAGCAGTTATCTGCACATTCTGAGCCGTAGCGTAGGTATTTGGCTCTAAGTTAAACAGAACGCCACTAAAGACGACCTTACCAGTGATTGTATATACAGCAGTGTAGGTCTCGCTGGTAGTCCAATTCGCTTTGTAAGACTTAGCCTTGATTGTTGTTACAGAATTCAAGTCTAAAGGAATTGGCTGCGTGTACAGCGAAGAAGTTTCACTAGGTTCGCTGCCATCAGTGGTGTATCTAATGGTTGTACCTACTGGATTTGTTGCAGTAGAGATAACTACGTTCTGTGCTGAAGTGTAGATAACCGCGGGATTAGGAGTAAATACTGTTCCGGTTATTTGAACCTGACCAGTGAAGGTATAGCTTGCACTAAGCACAGGGCTTGGCAACCAATCGGTTTTAAACCCTCTTAGCTTCAAGTTTAGTACTGAATCCAAGGGTGGCTCTAATGTGCTAAAGACAGGAGAGCTTTCCGTTGGTTCACTGCCATCAGTGGTGTATCTCAACACGGCATCACTTGGCACTAAGGAACCAGTAGAACCGATAGTCTGTACAGTCTGGTAAGTTCCTGCATTGGGTGTAACGCTAACCCCAGCTATGCTAACCTGACCAGTGATGGTATAATTAGCAGTGTAGGTAGGGCTGGAAATCCAATCTGCCTTGAAGGACTTAATCTTCAGCATTGTAGTGCTGTTTATTATTATTGGCGTTGCGGGACTGTATGCTGTAGAGGTAGCAATCGGTTCGCTGCCATCTGTAGTATAGCGAATTGTAGCACCAGTAGCAGTTGTCGCAGTTCCCATAATAATGCTGTTCCCCAAGCTTACGTTTTGAGTGGCGTAATACAAACCACTCACAGGCGTAAATTGTGGAGCTGCAATATCCAAGGCACCCGTCAATACATATTGTGCACTCATCACAACACTTGGTGTCCAGTTTGCCAGGAATCCACGCACCTTAAGGGTGGTTGTAGTATTCATTGGTAAAAGGATGGCAGTGCTATATGCGGGAGAGCTTTCACTGGGGTCAATTCCATTTAAGGTATATCTCAAGGTTGCTCCCGCTGGCACGGTAACTTCATTAAGAGCAACTGAAGTGGCAGAGCTATAAGTTCCCGCTGCTGGGGTAAACATCGGTGTGCTTAGCACCACTTGCCCGGTAAAGGTATAGCTCATACGAATGATAGTACTAGGAATCCAGTTTGGCTTAAAGCCTCTAACTCTTAAATCCAAGCTGGAGACTAAGGGAGGTGTAAGGGAAGTAAATAACGGAGATGCCTCAGTTGGGGCACTTCCATCGGTGGTGTAGCGTAACACTGCATCGTTCGGGACTAAAGAACCTGTCGAACTTATTGTTTGGGCAGTTTGATATGTTCCCGATGCGGGCAATATCGTTACATCATCGATACTTACCTGACCTGTGATAATATAAGTAGCACTATAAGTGGGGCTGGATGTCCAACCCGTCTTAAAGGCTTTTACTTTAATTTCTGTTACTGTGTTCAAGCCCAAAGCAATTGCTTGGCTATAAATTGGCGAGGTTTCTCCAGGTTCGTTACCATCTGTGGTATAGCGAATCACCGCACCCAGGGTGTTAGTCTCGGTAGAGATAACTACGTTTTGGGCTGTGGTGTAAATAACATTGGGATCAGGCGTAAATACCGTTCCGGTGATTAGAACCTGACCAGTTACATTATAGACACCAGTGGAAATTGCACTTGGTAACCATCCATTCATAAATGCTCTTGTACGGATAGTTACAGATTGGTTTGCCAACACTTGAATAGGCACCGTGTATTCTGGTGACGTTGCATTGGGATCACTGCCATCTGTGGTATAGCGAATTGTAGCATTGATAGGCATAGTAACTGTGTTTATGCTAACTGCAATAGGTGTAGTGTACATATCCGGGCTAGGGTTGAATATTGGATCAGTCATCACCACTTGCCCAGTAATGTTATACACTGCAGTTTCAGTAATAGAAGGCGTCCAATCGTCTAAGAAGGCTTTCACCTTCACCGTAGTTACAGCACCCAAGGGAATTGCAATAGGATTGGCATTATCAAATATTGGGGATGTAATTTGCGGTTCAGTTCCATCAGTAGTGTAGCGACGAACTGCATTCGTAGGAGTTGTCCCACCGATTATTACAGACTGTGCAGTTGTGTATGAACCTGCTGGGGGAGTGAACACTGATGCATTAAAGTTAACCTGTCCAGTAATAGTATAAGTTGCAGTACTTGTTTCACTGGGTATCCAGCCATTCAAGAAACCCTTAACTCGTAAAACTGAACTGCTATTTACAGCAATACCAGTTTGAGCATAGTATGCAGGAGATAGCTCGTTTGGCTCTCCCCCATTTAGTGTATAACGTAGCAATGCTCCTGCTGGTATTGTAGTCTCTAATAAATGGACTACCTGTGGTGTTTGATAGGTGCCACTGGCGGGGTCAAACATATCGGCTGCAAGGACAACTTGCCCGGTAACAGTATATACCGCTGTGTAAACAACGCTGGGTGTCCAATCTGCAAGATAAGCCCTAACTTTCACGGTCGTGGTAGCCCCCATCGGTAACACAATAGAACCGGGGCTATAGACATTTGACGTAGGTGTGGGATCAGAGCCATCGGTTGTATAGCGGATTGTTGCGCCAGCGGGATTGGTGGTTCCTAAGACAATACTAGGTACAGCAGTATAAGAACCAGCTGCTGGACTAAACACTTGCTCGTTTATCACCACTTGTCCGGTAACATTATATGTGTGTGCTATCGGCTGAGACGCCACCCATCCATTACGGAAGGCTTTGGCGGTGATTACTAAACCGTTTGAATTAAAGGGCACTGGAATAGCAGCCATATACAAAGGAGAGCTTGTGTTATTGGGTTCGGTTCCATCGGTGGTATAACGGATGACTGCTCCCTCGGTGGTGGTACTTAGCTGCACATTTTGTGCGCTCTCGTATGTACCGCCAATGGGGTCGAAGCTTACATTTACCACTGTTCCGGTAACAACATAGTTTGCCGACACAATTGCGGATGGCATCCAGTTCTCACGGTAAGCAATGGCTTTGATAAACACATTTGAATTATAGGGAATGGCGATGGCTTGCGTGTACATAGTAGATAACAGGGAAGGGTCATCTCCATTCGTGGTATAATAGATAGCAGCATTAGCTGTTGTGGTACTAATTGTAACGCTTAGTGGCGTTGTAGAGCTTGTAGTACCTGGGTTAAACACAGGGTTTACCACCACTGGTGTTATAGTTCCTATGGCATATGTGCCAGACACCACATTAGAAGAGATATAACCCGGCTTATAGGCATAGGCACGTAGGGTCATATTCTCTGCTACAGCTATGGGTGCTACATAAACCATGCCAACAGTTGCCGATGGGGTTTCGCCATTAGTGGTATATTTAATAACCGCATCACTTGTGGCACTGCTTAGAGTAACAAGGCGAGCTGAATCGTAGGTTCCGGCAGGTGGGTTGAAGGCAGGAGAAGTGGTGCTAAAGATATAGTCTTTTGTTACTTCTGTAGTAGCCCAAGTATCAAGAGTAGCCTTCACCCTTAAGGTTCTAATACCATCGTCTGTGATTCCGCCATTCAGGTTTATCCCGCCAATGTATGGGATTGAGGGGACGCTGCCATCGATGCTGTAAACTACATCTGCGTTAGCTGGATTAAGGCTAATCACGCTGACTGACTGAGCATTATTATATGTTCCGGCAGCAGGACTTAAACTAAAGGATATCCCGCGTACATTATATGCAGCAGTTCCTGTTAAGCTTGTTGTCCAGCCACTGCGGTAAGCTTTGGCTTTAATAACAACACTGCTGTTTTGAGCAACGTAGATGCCGGTTGAGTTGTATAAAGGAGAATTGTTATCTGGCTCTGATCCGTCCAAGGTATAACGGAAGTACACTCCTAAAGTTTCGCAGGATAGATATACCGTTTGAGGGCTGGAATATGTCCCTGCGGGAGGAGTGAACACCACATCAGCTATTTGTCCGGTGATTGTATATTCCGACGTAACCACGGGGCTGGACGTATAGCTTGCATCTGCCATATAAGCTATGGCACGAATCATGGTGTAGCTGTCCAAGGGCAGTTGGATAGGTGCTATGTATAGCTCACCAACTGTTTCAGAAGGAATATCTCCATTTAGGGTGTAGCGAATCATCGCTCCAGGAGTAGTGGAACTAATACTAACCGTTTGTGCGCTTGCATAGGTTCCGGCGACAGGAGCAAAGACAGGGATGGCTACACTAGGAATAGGTATGCCACCAATGCCATAGATACCCGTAACAATCGGTGAAGGATTATAGCCTGCTTTCCAAGCAAATGCCTTGAAAGTGGTATCTCCATTTATCGTTATCGGTGCGCCATAAACACTTGAAGCCACAGTAGGAATATCGCCATTCATGGTATAATAAATGGTTGCTCCACTGGTTCCACTATTTATGGATACATCTGTGGGATTAGGATAATAACCGGGGGTTGGTGTGTAAGCAGGTATCTGCGCATTAAAGGTATAGATATTGTTTGCAAACACTTGGTTTTCCCATCCAGCAGCAATGGCTACTACATTTAGATTAGCATTCCCATCCATCATAAAAGCTCCAGCATATAGGAAACGGTTAGGATTGGCTGGATCGGCAGGGTCACTGCCATCTAGGGTGTACCATACTTGTGCTGTAGCGGGTATAGGTGCAGCAATCGTAACGCTCTGGGCATCTGTGAATGTGCCTGGAGCAGGGACAAGCATCGGTTGATTAAAAGCTGTAGCATTTGTTATGGTGTACACCGCAGTTTCAATATCGCTTGCTATCCAATCATCTTTGAACGCCTGAGCACTAATAGTCATTGTGCTGTTTACAGGGATTGTTATAGGAATGGTGTAGAGACTCACAGCCCCACCATTGATGCTATACTCAATATAAGCACCTGCGGTGGCAGTTGCCAAAACAACCTGCTGAGCACTGGTGTAAGTTCCAGCAGCGGGAGTAAAGGTAACAACAGCTACCTTATTAGTAATTACATAAGTAGCAGTGGCTACTTGGCTGGTAATAAGCCCTGCCTTGTAAGCTCTTGCCTTAATGGTAAGAGTACTATTTAAGGGGATATTGATATCTGCCGTGAAAGGCATATCGCTATCAGTTGGATCAAGACCATCGGTTCTGTAATAGATTGTAGCTCCGGGAGTATCGCAAAGTATCTGAACATTCTGCGCTGTGGGATATGTCCCAGCAGACGGTGTGAACGTAGGCAATGCTACCAATTGGTTTGTTCCTATTACATAAGTTGCAGAAGCAATGGGCGAAGGTAAGTATTCACCATTATATGCTATGGCTTTCACTGTCTGGCTGCTTGAGATGAACAGCGGTATCGAGTAAGCAGGTGAAACTGGAGTGGGATCAGTCCCATCGGTGGTATAGCGAATAACTGCTCCAGCAGTGGTTGAGCTTAGCTCCAAATTCCGAGAAGTGAGATACGAGCCAGCAGGAGTGCTGAATATAGGTGAACCTGCTTGGAAGGTATAGGTTCTGCTTAATACCACAGAATCATCCCAGTTTGCTTTGTATCCTTTTACCTTAACTGTTACATCTGCCGACCCATTAATCATATCGTTTGCATCAATATTGAAAGCTGCATTGTTGTATAATGTGGAAGCAGGAGTAGGGTCTATTCCATCAGTAGTGTAATAAACTAACGCATCATTGGGAATTGTTGCGCCCAAACTGACAGCCAGAGTATTTTGATGTATAGCCGATTCAGGAAGCATTGTGCCAAGTAATACCTGACCTGTAATGGTATAAGTGGCGGTTCTTACAATGCTATCATCCCAACCGTTAAGGAAACCTTTTACATTAATTGTAGTTGTGCTTTGAATATGTATTTGCTGTCCTGCCATATAGGCTGGAGATAGATTGGTAGGAGCACTTCCATCCAGAGTGTAACGCAAAGTTGCACCAACTGGAGTGGTGACAGTATTCAAGGTAACTATCTGGGCATTTGTATAGATGGGGGCGGTATCGAGGCTAAACAAGTCTGCTGCCAAAACCACCTGACCAGTGAAAGTATAGCTTGCACTTATCACATCACTGGGGAGCCAATTCTCCTTAAAGCCTCTAAGTTTCAGATTCAAACTCGAGCCAAGTGGCGGATTAAGTGCATTAAACAGCGGAGAATTGATGCTTGGGTTAGTTCCATCTGTTGTATAGCGCAACACTGCATCGGCAGGATTAAGTGCGCCAACAGTACTAACTGTCATCAAGGTAGTATAATTGCCGGCAGGAGGGGTAATGGTAACACCATCAATACTAACTTTGCCAGTAATAAGATAGTTACGGGTTACAGTACCACTTGCAAAGCCATCCTTAAACGCCTTGGCTTTTATAACTGTTGAAGCATTCAGCATGAAGGGATTGATATACTGTTCATCACCTGCAGTTGGTTCATTTCCATTAGTTGTATATCTAATCACAGAATCAGTTGTGCGAGGATACATAAACACATAGAAAGGCTCATAGAAGGGATTGCTATCGTCTTCGGGAACCACGATCGGATTAAGCACGGTTAATGGTTCAATCCTATATTCGCCGGTGAGAACGACTGATGCATACATAGGAGCTTTGAAAGCCTTTGCTTTTACAGTGGTTGTAGCACTGATTGTAAAGGGAGTTGTATAATGTGTATCAAGTTCAGTGGGGTCTATGCCATTAAGAGTGTAGTAAATCTCTGCGCCTGGCGTGGAAGTTACAATCTCCACATCCACGGCGTTATTATAGGTGCCAGGGAGAGAATACACATTGGCTAGGTCTGTAAACACAGGAGTAGCAACTGTAGGTATGGCGATAATATATTGTGCATAAACTACAGGTGAAGGAACCCAATCTGTTTTCACAGCTTTGGCATAGATCACTTTTGTATTATTTACTTGCAGCGGAGTGTCATAAAGTAACCAGTTCGTACCATCGTAAGAATAAGAAACTGTAGCACCCACAGTTAAAGATGTGATAGCAACAGTAACTGGAGCATAAGTATATACGCCCCCAGGAAGGTTAAATACTGGAGTTGCCACCTGTTGGCTAATACCATAAGTTTGGTCGAACAAATCGCTGGGCAACCAGTCCAAACCATCATTTTTATATGCAATAGCACGGATTCTTGTAGTGCTTGCAACTTCTATTGCTCCGGCATATACACTTGAACCAAAATCAGTAACACTTCCGTCGGTGGTATAGTATATTATTGTTCCGGGAGTAGCTGTTTGTAAGACAATATCCTGTGCCGATGTGTAAGCAGTAGGTACATGATCTGAAGTAATGGCTTTCACTTTCAGGTCATATCCTGCGCTTGCGACATTGGAGGCTACCCAACTTGTAAGATAAGCCTTAGCTTTAAGAGTAGTAATCTCGGTAATGTTAATCGCAGCCGCATACAGAGCTGAGCTTTCGTCGGGTTCAGTACCATCGGTGGTGAAATAAATCTTGGCGTTGCTGGGGTTTGCGCTGATAGTCACCATTTGTGGTTCGTAGTACAAGCCAGCAGCAAGCGAAAACACAAGATTCTGTAGCTGTCCATTTACATTGTATATTACTTCCACGACTTCTGAGCTATCCCAATTTGCCCGATGCGCCATTGCTCTGATGTGCGTGTATCCATAACCAACCGGAATCGTCGTGCCATCGTAAAGAATGGCAGTGGGATTTGCTATGGTTGGGATGCTGCCATCCAAAGTGTAATATATGGGATCACCAGAGATAACGCTTATGCTTGCATTAAATGGTAAATCGAAAGAGCCTGAAAGAGGCACAAATACAGGATTAGGCACTTTGAAATTATAAGCTGACGTTACCACAGGAGAGTTCAGCCAATTTGCTTTGCTTGCATAAGCCATAACGGAAGTATTCTCATTTACGGGAAAGCCCACTAAGCCAAAGGTATATTCGTTGTAGCTTGCACCGTTGTCTATACTATAGTAAATTGTGGCATCTTGGTAGTTACGCATTTTTACCATTATGCTGTTCTGATAAGTTCCCGCTAAGGGAGTAATGATGGGAGCATCTAGCTGCCCATTAAATGTATAAACAGCCGTTGTAATGCTTGAAGTTAGCCATGAAGTA
>JAQUJJ010000134.1 GCA_028681035.1 Candidatus Cloacimonadota bacterium | reverse complement strand
AAGTCGTCCGCATACCACAGCACTGCCTTATACATGCCCAAAGTGCTAAGCAAAGGCAAGCCCTGCGTATTGCAATCCCAAACACCATATTCTATCGGCTCTACAGCAGAGTAGTAGAAATTGTCCACCTGCACATCGCTGGGGCTTATTGCGGTTCCTGTTCCGTCACGGGTTTCATCCACCAACAGCAGATCGTAAGCGAAACTAAAACCCATCGGTGTGGCAGTTTCCGTATTGGAAAGTTGAGACACATATCCCGCTGTGTCCACCACCGCTATGGCATATTGGTAGGCGACGTTATTAAGTGGAGTACTGTCCATATAGGATAGCTCCGTTATTGGTGCATCTGTGAGAATTTCCCAAGGGCTGCCGCCATTATTCATGCGGCGATAGACTAGATATCCCGCATCCGAACCGTTAATAAACGCATTCCATGAAAGCAACACCGAGCTATTTGATGCCAAACATTCCGCCAACATCGGCTTTTTTTCGCTTAACTGCCTTAGCAATGCCCAGTCGTTAAAGTTTGCAGTGATGGTGCAGTCTTGCAGCGGGTTTCCGTATAAAAACTCAGTCGCCTGTCCCTGCGGGGAAGCAAAGACCAGCAGTGAATCCGCCGTTTCGCCGCAGCTAAACCTGAAAGGCAGTTCCACGTAAAAAGGCGTGACGGTTGGGGAAGTGGTCTTCGCCACAATCTTCACGCGGGAAATATCCTCTGCCTGCCACACACTATACTCCACGGAAGGGATGCCCGTTCCATATATCCATTGGCTGAAGAACTGCTGCAAATCCTGCCCGCTAATCTGCTCTGCCATAGCTTGGAATTCTGCGGTAACTGCATTGCTATGCTTATATGTGGCAAACCATTGTTGCAATAGCTGGAAGAAGTTATCGTTGCCAATCTTGAGGCGCAACATGTGTAGTACAGAAGCGGACTTTTCGTATGAGGGTGGCGAGAAATAGTTGTAAAAGCTGGGATTGTATATGCTTGGCGCCCCGTTGCTATTTTCCCAGCTTATGTAATACTGATGATAGCTGGAAGTAACATAGTTGCAGGCTGCTTGCCAGCCAAAGCGTTTATCTGTCCACAAGTGCTCACTATAAGTGGCAAAGCCTTCGGAAAGCCACACGTCCTTGAAGGTTAAAAAACTTACCGCATTGCCGAACCATTGATGTGCCAGCTCGTGGGCAATGGTGGGTTCGTAGCTTTGGGTTCCGTTTAAGATATAGTTCCCAAGCGTGGTCATGGTTTGGTGCTCCATTGCACTATAAGTGCTCATATTCACCGTTGCATGCCCATACTTCTCGAAAGGATAGTCGCCAAAGATACTGGAGAAATAGCTAATCATCTCCGGTACATTCTGAAGGTCATTTAGGGCATTGTTATATTGGCTTTGCATTACAAAGTTCTGGATAGGAAGGTTGTTCAATTCAGACACGCTTTGGTTTATCTCTACATAGGGTCCGGCGGTGATACACACCAAGTAGGTAGTCATGGGATTGCTCCCCAACCAGTGCGTGGTGGAGGTGCCATTGCCGTTATCCACAATTGAAGCCCGCAGTCCGTTAGCAGCCACTTTCCAATCGCTGCGCATGGTGATATGCAAATCTACTATCGCCTTGTCCCAAGGATGGTCGTAGCAAGGAAACCAATTACGTGCAGCATCTGGATCGGTAATGGTAAACACAGAATTCGTACTAAACATCATACCCAAATGGTAAGAATTGGCAGAAAGCTGTGGCACACCGCTATAAAATACTTGTGTGGTGAATTGCTGTCCGATAGGGATGTTAGCAGCGATAGCTAGAATACCCCCTGCGTGGGTGTATGTGGCAACCTGACCGTTTACCTTTACACTGGAAACAGTTAAGCCTACAAATTCGTAATTGATAGAGCTTAGGGCAGTAACTGCGTTTACAGTGGCAAGTACATTCCCCTCTATAAAGTGGCTGATATCATCGATTGATAGGCTTATCTCATACTTCTGCACATCAAAGCCATGGGCAGAATCCGCCCGGGCGGGTTCATAAATCGATAGCGGTGTTTCTTGTAGATGCTTGCGGGACGGGCTGGCACTCCATTCCGGCTGCGCAGACAAAGCAATCGCAATAGATAACAATATAACAACAAGCCAAATACACTTTGTGATACAGTTCATGTTCTCTCCTATGCAAGCCTCCACATTGGGCGAGTCCAATAAGCAACCCTATGTCGGCTATACTCAATATCCAAGCATGCAAATATGTTTCCACTATTATAGAAATAAGTCTGTAGGGAGAAACAGCCTCTATTTTATCAGACAAGTGATTTCTTGCTTGACATACAATCGGCTATTACATAGCATGCCAAGCATTACATTTTATTTATGGAGTTAGATATGAAAGCTAGTTTTAAAATTGTGTTATGCCTATTAGTGGTGCTTGTTTTGGTGTTTGGCATCACTGCTTGCGGAAAGAAACAAGCCAAGGTTCTGCGCATCGGCACCAATGCCGAATACCCGCCTTTCGAATCCAAAGTAGGTGATAGTTTCGTGGGGGTGGATATGGATTTAGCACGGCAGATAGCCAATAAGCTGGATATGGAATTCGAGATTATAGACATGGATTTCGATACGCTTATTCCTTCGCTAAACTCTAAGAAGATTGATTTTGCCCTTTCTGCCATCAGCATAACCGATGAACGCAAGGCGCAGGTGGATTTTTCTCAGCCCTATTATGTTGTAAATCAGGTGATTATCGCTGCCTCAGATAGCAAGAAGACTTTGGCTAAGATTGAAGACTTAGGTAAGTTTAAGGTTGGCGCATTGAGCAGCACTACTGGTCACAAATACTTAGCGGAAAACTATGTGGATAAAGGGTTGATGCCCAAAGACAACTTGAGGGTGTATCTTACAAATGTAGAAGCTATTACAGATTTGCTTAATGCTAAAATAGACTTTGTGATTATCGACGATAGCGCTGCCCAAGGCTATGCCCAACAGAAACCCATAAGCATAATAAATAAGATTGAAACCAATGAAAACTATGGTATCGCTATGCCTAAAGGTGCTGAACTTAATGATAAAATCAATCAGGCACTAAAAGAATTGATGGATAGCGGTGAAGTTATTTCGATAATCCAAACCCACATCCAATAGACTAATTAGACAGCGCATAAAAGCTCGCTATGGCTTATCTTGACAGAAACACGTCTGCTTAAAAGCATGCTTTTTGATTACTTATTGAAGAGGTAGTAATGGATAAGCGACCGTCCTGGCAGCAGTATTTCATGGAAATGGCATACCTTGCCTCAAAGCGTAGCACCTGTTTAAGACGTGCAGTGGGAGCTGTGCTGGTGCGAGACAATCAGATTATCTCCACAGGCTATAACGGAAGCCCCAAAGGTGTTCCGCATTGTGCAGAGGTTGGTTGCCTTAGAGAGCAACTAAAGGTTCCCTCAGGGCAGAAGCACGAGCTTTGCAGAGGTGTGCATGCCGAACAGAATGCCATCATCCAAGCTGCGATAAACGGCTCTTCCACACGTGGCGCATCGCTGTATTGCACTCATCAGCCCTGTAGCATATGTGCCCGTCTTATTATCAATGCCGAGATAAAGATGGTGTTTATCAGCGAGGCATATCCCGATGCTCTGGGAGAGCAGCTTTTCAAAGAGGCAGGTGTGGAGCTTATGCAGTTTACACCCGCCACGAATGAATCAAAGAAGTTGATATAACACTATGAACGTAATGAAGAAGTTTAGCGCGGCAGATTTGATAATCATCGCCTCCATAGCAGCTTTGGGCATAGCCGTGAAGCCGATTGTGGGACCCATCTCGAAGTTTATCTCCACTCCACTAGGCATACCCGGTGGCTCGCTTGCAGGAGGTTTCTACATGATGTGGCTGGTGCTTGCCGTAACCATTGTAAACAAACGTTACACAGGCACGGTGTTTGGTGTGCTGCAAGCAGTATTGGTGCTGCTGGTGGGCATGGCGGGTAAACAAGGTGCCTTTTCTCTTATTAGTTACAGCTTGCCGGGCATTTTGGTGGATATTGTGTTTTATCTGCTTAAGCATAGGCAGAAGCTGATTACTCACTTAACCTTAGGCGTGGTGGCAAACGTTACAGGTTCGCTAACCACTGCCGTGATATTCTTTAAACTCCCTGCCTTTATGGTGGGGGTTAATTTCGCCTTCGCAACCGCTTCTGGCATTATGGGAGGCTATTTGGCTTATGGAACCTACAAAGCTTTGGAAAAGGCAAGGATAATAAAATGACAAGATTTTGGATACTTACGTTTATCTTAAGCATCGCTGTGCTCAGCGTGAATGCTTTGGAGATAATAGACTACCGCGGGATAAGCCGTCAATTTGACAATGCCGATTTGTATAAGCTGGATAGGCAAGAACTAAAGACTAGCCGAGAGAAGGATGGCGTTGTGCGGCTTAATAACTGGCAGGGTTTCCGCTTTGATATTTGGCTTAAGCAACAAAGCTTTGGCGAGTATAACAATATCCGTTTCGAATCTGACGACCGCTATCTGTAAGCCTCAGCCGTGCAGAGTTTGAGGCTATAGAAAGCTGGATTGTGGTGGCTCAAGATGATGTAGCTTTCGAAGACAATTCCCTGCGCTTGATATTCCCCAGCCTGCGTGAAATGCAGTGGGTGCGTAACCTTAAACGCATTGTGCTGGAGAACTTTGTTCCCATGCCACGCCCTAGCAAGTTTATGCTCATGCAGCCCTTTCTGGACACTCAGCAACTACAAAAAGAGCTTAAGCCCTTTGTAGATATTGAAGGCTATTATTTCAGGGACTTTCTGCCCGCTATGTCCAAAACTGATACCCACAAGGTTATATTGTGCAGTCGGGACGACCTCAAGCAAAACCTAGATTTCCCCTTTCATCTGGAAGGAGCAGTGTTGGAAAAAACCGAGGAAGGCACTTACAACCTGAAAAGTCCTCAGATACCGGGTGGGATGTGGGTGAAGGACATCACCTACTTGCAATGTGATGATACCGCTTTAATAGACCAGAGCAGCGTAAACAGCCTGATAAACCTGCATAAGCTACTAAGCTGGGATATCAGCCCGGAATTAAGGTTTACTATCCATAAAGCTGATGAAGTATTGTTACTAGGCTTTGCCGATGCTTTAGCAGAGCCACAGGTATTTGAAGGAGCCTTATACTTCGAGCTGCATTAATGCTGGTTCTAAACAAGCTAAGCGTCAGCTACGCAGAGTTAAGCGTAATAAACGCCTTCTGCCTGAAACTTAAACCCGGTAGTATTTGTGCGTTAACCGGTGCTAACGGCTGCGGGAAAAGCACCTTGTTAGCTGCCATTAGTGGCGTTATCCCAGAGCATATTGCCGCTACCGTAACTGGTGAAATACAATACAATGAAACCGATTTGCGCAAGGTGGCGCTAAACGAAAAGTTCCATTATCTCTGGCATGCTGGCAGCGATACCGATGCCCAATTCTTTTTCCCCACTTGTGAAGCGGAACTGGCATTTGCTTTAGAGAACAAAGGCATCGCCCCTTCAGAGATTAAAGAGCGGATAGCAAATGCTGCTGCTTACTTTGGTTTATCGGGCTATATGCAAAGTTCCCCCTTGTCTCTTAGCGGCGGACAGAAACGCCTTTTGCTTTGTGCCATAGGCAAAGCACTTAATCCTACCTTATATCTTCTGGATGAACCGGCAAGCGGCTTATCCGGCAACTCTTTACACTTGCTCTGTAATTGGCTATACGAGCTTAAACAGCAGGGTAGCATTGTGTTGATTGCCGAGCATATTCCAGAGCTTATCAGCATGGCGGATGTGGTGATAAACTTAAGCGGAGCTTATCATGATCCGTCTTGAACAGCTTAGTTTTTGCTATGAAAACAAGCCTCCGCTATTTACAGAACTAAATCTGCATATTAAACCAAATCAGAATGTGCTGTTAAGCGGAGAGAATGGCTGTGGGAAAAGCACCTTACTAAAGCTAATCATGGGTATCTTAAGCCCCCAATCAGGCTCTGTATTCCTTGCAGAAAAACCTGTGCAAAAGCTGCACGCAGGACTGTTTCAACATATCTTTTATCAAAGCCAAAACACAGTAGATAACCTGTTGGGAATTAGCCAACAGCAGGATTGGCAATTGTGGCAGATAGCCATTCCAGCTTTGCCTGATTATCCCGACAACAGTGATAAGCTGTTTAGCGAACGCTCTACAGGCGAGCAGAAGCAGGATGCACAGCGCATATTACCCTATCTTAGCAGTAAGTTCTGGGTGTTGGACGAGCCTTTCGCTTCTCTGGATAGTTCTGCCAGTGAGCGATTGTTCCAGTTGCTTTCGCTAAAGATGAAAGAACAGCCCGGAATGCTAATTGTAGCCCATGAACTGGCAGGCTGTGAAAGCTACTTTGACAAGGTGCTAGAGCTAAAGAACGGCAACATAATAGAGTTTCACCATGCCTAACTTGCGCCTTCACCCCCTCAGCCACATCCTTATTTGCCTGGTACTTAGCAGCCTTGTGTTTGCCTGTGGCTCTCTGCCGCGTTTATTTTTCATACTGGGGCTTAGCATATTATACTCTTCCGTTCGCATGGGCTATGGATGGATAAAAACCTTTAAAAGCCTTTGGCGAAGCCTGCCTTTTGTTATGTCATTAGCAGTGTTGCAGCTTATCTTTCGTGGAGAGGGAGAAGTTTTGTGGCGCATGGGTTTTATGCGTATAAGCAGCGGGGGGTTATATTGGGCAGCAGTGATTAGCCTGCGTTTGATGGCGGTGGTGCTATGTGCCAAAGCAATATCCCGCAATAGTTTCCGTGATTTTCAGTCTGCCTTTGCCGCTATCCGTTTACCCGAAGAGTTTAGCTTCATGCTGTCCTACGGTGTGCAGCTTATCCCCAGCTTTTCTGCCAAACTAAAGGGCTTTATGCAGAGCCTAAGAATTAGAGGAATTGAACCTGCCAAATTGCCGTGGAAACAGCGTTTAAGTGTTTATAAACTAATGGCAGTTTCGGCTTTGGCGGGGATTATTAACGGTAGTACAAGCGCAGCCATTGCTCTTGAGTTGCGCGGATTCCGCAGCAAAGGCAAGCGCAGCTTTCTGCATAAGCAAAGCGTCGGGTTCGCCGACGCCTTATTGCTTGCAGCTTTGATACTGTTTATTGTGTTTTGCTTGCTTTAGAGCTTGTAAGATGTAGGCTTACAAGTACTCCTTGTCGTCCCCGCGGAGGCGGGGATCCAGCTCTGAACATGTTCTGTATTAAAAAAAGAACTCGGTTTTACCCATTACGTTTAACAGCAGCGGCTTACCCTCTCATTTCTCTTTGTTAAATCTTCTGTGAATTCGGTGTTCTCTGTGGTAAAATATATCTGCATAATATTCTATTATTTTAACGCTGTAGTCCTTGCTGCCTAATAGTTTTAGGTATAGCTAATGTTTGTTT
Source organism: Candidatus Cloacimonadota bacterium (assembly GCA_028681035.1). The sequence continues at coordinate 2,325 of JAQUJJ010000134.1, read as the reverse complement.
CGGCAGCAACGACTCCAGACTTAACAAAGGGATCAGACGAGACGTCTGATGCTCCACTACCCATGCTACTTCAGCGCAGCTTATTTCTCGCCCAAGCTTAGGTTTTTAAGCTCTGTAAGGCTTATCTCGGTATCTGCATTGCGCATAAAAGCTATCTTAACTCTATCACCGGAACTGGTTAAAGGCAGATAACTGCTGAGGTTACTGGTGGCGATATAGATGATGCCGGGTTTTTCCACGAGGCTGAAATAGTAGAAAGTACGTCCGTCTTTAATGTCGCTGCCAAAGCGCACAATTGTGCCTTCAAAGGTTTCTTTTTCCACCGAGCCTTCTGCCAATGTGCCGATTCTGCTGCCCGCCATTGCCATCTGGAAGTTATCGCGAGCGGCTTTAACGCTTTCACCCACGCCAACCAGTGAGAAATCCTTCACGGATACAAAGCAGAACATCTTCACCAAGCCAGCGCTATCTTTCAGGGTCATAAAGTAGGTGGCAGCTCCATTCATGTTTACCAGAATAGGGAAGGTGGCATAGTATTTAAAGTTTTGCACCTTGCCCTCGGCGGATTTCATGGCTGCATATTCCGTGGCACCGGACACGAGGTAGAGATGTGTACTCTTGTTTTTGGTATCGATCAGAGTGAACCCCACCGTACCTTCGTCCGAACCCACGCTGGACAAGCCTGTGTAAAAGTAACTGCGCTGGTCATTCCCAAAGATAACATTGTATCCATCGGTTACCATCAGCATATCGCGTTTGCCAAACACCGTATTCCAGAACCCGCGCACATACTTACCCCACCACGAAAGCTGGGGCATTACAAAGTAAGCAGGCTGCACTCTATCCACCCAAGAGGGGATATTGGCATCACTGAATCCATCAGCGGTCTTAATAAGCGGATAGTATTTAATCTCACCGGAAGTGGCATGAATGGTTGCCAAACCTGTTGCCTCCGAACCCCGAACACCTATCTTATGGGTGAAAGTGGTAATCGTCCAATACGGCTCGCCCTTATCATCAATTTCAAAGGTATCACCTGCCAAACCCACACCAGAGAAACCGTTCATATACAAATGACGGTACAAATCCTGACCAAAGCAGGCATTTTTCTGGTATTTAATTTGGATGGGCTTATCATTAATCTCTCTTACAAAGGTTATATCCTGAGGGTTGGTAGCCGAAACTTTTATGTAGCCCGGAGTACCGTTATTCATGTTGGTGAGCCATTTAAAGAAGCCACTGTGCAGCAGCGGAACAACCCAGAAGAGGCGTTTATCTACCATCTGAATTGTGGGATAGCCCAAAGTTACCCGGCTGCCCAGTGCGAAATCTTCGCCTAGTTTCTTCTCTGCTAAAGAAGCAGCGAAGGTTCTGTCGATAATCGGTACCTGATCCAGATTTACAGGGGAAACAAGCTCCGTGAAATTGGTAGATTCCACCTTGCCTATTAAGTTACGATACTTCTTGGCATGGAAGATACCAGAGGAAAAAAAGGGTACCAAGATCAGCCACAAACCAAGGGCGATCATGAAATACTTAACTGCCTTCTGCCACTTGGGGATGAGCATAAAGGGCAGTAAACATACTACTAATGGTACTATCCAGCCCACAAAACGCAGGTTCATCACCGGCAGCACAAAATAGAGAATAAATAAAACAACTAAAATGCAGCTTATTAACGCAGGAATAATGCTAAGCTTGGGCATAGAAACGTTGATACGAACAGCTTGGGGCTTTTGGTTGCCATTGGGTGGCACAAATGGTGGTATTAACATACAACCTCCTTAGGCTATGTTTTCTGCATCATCTACACAGAGACATTTCTGTCAAGTTTTGTGTTTCTTACTTGCTTGCATTGCCCTATCATTGCCCACCCAATGCCCACGTGGAGGGCAATGGGTGGGCAGTGATAGGGAGATAGAAGCAAGGATAATTTAATTAGTAAGTATGATTTGGAGCAGCAGTTGATTTGGAGCAGCAGTTGATTTGGAGTTACCATGGATTTGGAGCTACAGACGTCTCGTCTGTACTGGAGGAGTAGGCGTCCCGCCTACGTAAATGCTAAGCAGGCAAGATGCATGTGAAATCTGTACAGGCGGGACGCCCGTAGCTCCTTTGTAATACGGTGTAATCCCTCTGCAAACATGAGTTGGCGACAAACACCGCCAAACATCATACTGAATTATGAACAGTCTCCCTGTAAGGGGACAAGGGGTATGGAAAAGAGGGGAAAGGGGGTAGTGTGAACAACAGTAAAGAGTTAAGGGGAAAGGGGAGGTTTGACAAAAAAGGGTGTTTTTGGGATATGTTACGACAAGAGGTTTG
>JAQUJJ010000133.1 GCA_028681035.1 Candidatus Cloacimonadota bacterium | reverse complement strand
TATATTGCCATCACCCCTGCGGATGCTAAGCTGGCTATCCTTGCGTATGGATTCTCCATGATAGTAGCATAGTTTATTTAATACCTGATGCGCACTTAGCTGGGGGTGCAAACCAAAAGCAAACAGTTTCATATCTGGAGATGCTTTGCCATTTAGCATAGCGAAAAGCTCCAGAATATGGGCGATTAACCTTTGCCTTTCCAGCTCGTCAGAAAGCGCTAACTCCAAAGCAGCAACAAGTTTATCTATGGCTTTCTGCTGTTCAACTAGTGGGAACGAGAGGAACTTTTCTTTGCTGTAGTGCCCGATTGCTTTCATAGACCAAGTTTGTGGATCATGGTGGCAGCGGTAAGTAAGTTTTCGCATACGAAGTTGGGCTGCAAACGCCCAGTTAGAACGTTCTCGCTAAACTCTTTATCGCCATTGCCGCTAAGCAGCAGAATCGTCTTCAATCCCGCATTCTTGCCAAACTCGATATCCGTGCTACGGTCGCCAATCATCCACGAGCTTCCGGCATCAAAGCCAAATTCCTGCATTGCCCGTTTGAACATTCCTGTGCCGGGTTTGCGGTCTTCGTGCTGGATGTTATATGGCTCCACCGTGCCGTCTTTGAAATAGGGTGAGTAATACACGGCATCAAGCTCCACACCCTCGGCGGAGATCAGGCTGCGCATTTTGCCTAAAACTGAATCCAATGCCTGCACACTAAAGTAACCTCGGGCAATGCCGGATTGGTTGGTTACCACAAAGAGCAGGAAACCACTCTCTTTCAGCAGCCGTAGTGCTTTGCCGGTATAGCCATATAATTCATACAAATCGGGATTGCTTAAATAGCCGAATTCGTCGGGGTTTAGCACGCCATCCCTATCTAAGAAGATGGCTCGTTTAGTATTGTTTTGTTTCACGTGTTTGAAACCTCAATGCATCTGGTAGTAAGGTGTTAAATAGCACTATGCGATAATCCCAATACTCGTTACGGCGGTTGATGGAGATATCCATTTTCCAGCAGTGCAAGTTGCGAGATAGAAGGAAACCCTGTGATATCATCTCTTTTCCCTTCAGGTTATAATAGTTACTGTAGCTCAAGCTCCAGTTATCGGTAAGTTTACAGGTTAAGCCCAAACGCAGGTTACTGCTTTGAGCGCGGAAGATATCCTTGGGTGCGTATAGGTTATGCGTAAGCGAGAGACTCCAGTTGTTGTCCCTTGCGGCATCTTCCACAAACTGATCTATCGCAGCCAGTGAATCAGGGATGCTAAAGCTCTCGAACATGATATTCTTGGGCTGCGGAAAGTAGTTTTTGTAAGGCGCAGAACCACCCAAAGAGATGCTCTGGGAGAAATACTGATTACTAAGGCTAAGCTCATCCCAATGCACCAAATAGGGATTCTGTTGCAGGCTAAACTGCGAGGAATATCCCAGCTTCATTTCTCCCAGTTTGAACTCGCCTGGATTGATATTCCAGTTTCCCAAGGAGATGTTACCGGGACGGAAGTTCATACTGTGGGCGATACTGCCAAAGCGTTTATCACTTTTATAGAGGTTGGCAGAGCCACGGGAGCTAAGCGTAAAGATGTCATTCAGCTTTTTCTCGGTACCGCCTTGCATGTATTTTAACTGCCATTTTTGTTCTAAGCCATAGCTAAAACTTGCAGACTTTTCCGAGCTGCGAACGCCAATGCCACCAAAGCTGTATAAATCTGCGTTACTACGGGTATCAGGCGCATAACTTAAACTAACTGATGGGCTTAGGATGTGGCGAATAGAACGAATGGGAGATTTGCTAAAGTTCCGCACTCCATACACATTGAAGTTACTGCTTAGGTAAGCGGAGTATGCTCCCCCACGCACCAGTTTCTTATTGTTGCGGTCTCTATCCATCCAGCTTTCCTGATAGTCTATCCCCTCCCTAAGGCTAAGCCAACCACGGTATTTCCAGTTATAGGAAAGCCCCATGCTATGTTTAAGCCCAACGTGGTGTTCATTCAGAAAGGTATTGCCGCTGGGGTCATTGGGATCGATGGTATTATCCCAGATTACGTCTGCCAAACTATAGCCTTTCTGGCGCAAATCACCGCTATGGTCAAAACGTAGGCTGTAGCTGTAACTGAGGTTGCTAAACCATGAATCTGAGGAAACAGAGAATAGCTCCGATACAGGACGGGTAGGGAAGTTAAACGATGCACTCGGCAGGGATATTGTGGCGCGGTCGTTAATAATATCCTGAGTGTAAACACTGCCAACGTTCAGATAGGATGAACCAAGCGGTTGACGGTATGAAATGCTGGAAGTAAGCCGCTGGGCAAGGCTTTGGTTGATATCGTCGCTGCTTTCCCAAATGCGCTTGTTACTGATAAAATCCAAGTTAACATCTAGTGCTGCTTTGTTGGGTAAATCGTGATGGTGATTACCCTGTAAAGACCAGTCATTATTGGTGGTGATTTGGCTTATATTTCTTTGATATGTGGCGTTTATGCTGCCTGAGTAAAGGTAACGCTTTAAGTAGTTGCTTCTAAAGCTTGTCTTCCAACCAGTTTTCTCTCTTAGGTCAAGGCTAAGTATCAAATCAGCATAGTCCTTGTAAGGATAGTACCAGCCTATGTTGCGCAGGTATTTACCATCGGTGCTATTGTAGCCAGGCTCAGGGATTAAGAAGCCAGGATGCCTGCCTTTTTGGATGGGTACGGTGAGAAAGGGGAAATAGAATACGGGAAAGTGGTTTACAAAGGCTATTACTGGCTTACCTACAATTTTGTCTCCTCTGTAGATACGCAGCCTTTTTGCCCAGAAATAGTAAGATGGCTCTGCATAATCGCAAGAGGTAAAGCGTCCGCTATCAATATCATACACATCATTGGCAATCTTACGGATTTCTTTCCCGCTGTAGTAACCCTTTTCAATCATGCTGTTCCCGCCGTCTAAAATACCTGTCTGGGTGTTCACATCGAAACGGACATTGCTGCCAATCAAAAGCTGTTCACCATCACGCATACGGGTGTAACCATAGCTGTAAGCACGTTCGTCCTTGATATCTATCAACAGCGAATCTGCAATAATCTCGGACAATTGGTAGTTTATCGTAGGGCTGCCATAGAGGCGGATTTGCTCTTTATCGTATTCAAAATAGATGCTATCTGCGGTGTAAAACAGAGAATCAAGCTTGCTTCTCTCAAAAGTAAGGCTATCTGGAACAGCGGGTAACAAAGAATCGGGTATAGCAAAGCTTGGCTCCACTATTTGCCCAAACAGGGGTAACAGAGCCATAAATAAGCTTAAAACCAATAGATACTTGTATTTATCCATACTTCTTCTTAACGTGGCATATAATTTTAGTGGTAGCTATGTGTCAAGCAGGATTCATTTTTAGTCGAGAAGTAGAGAGGTCAAGAGGTCGTGAAGTCGGGGTTCGTTAACGCCAAAGCTATTGTGAGGCTTACAGTATCCTTAAGCGCTTAAGCGGTATTTAGGACTACAGCGATGGCTGGCATAAATGCCATCCAATAAAATAAAGACTCCAATATTCGAATAAACCAAGTATTGGAGCCTCTTTAAGAGTATCTTAGAAAAACAAATCTCTACGGATTCGGTTGCTTACAAACACGGAAGCCAACATAGTTGTTGTGGCTAGTTGCGGTATTTACACCCCGGTAAGATGTTGCGCAAATATCAGCATCATTGAGCCAACCGCCACCACGTAAGGTACGATATACAGCGTTATCATCCACATGGGGATTAGTTTGGGGAACCTCGGAATAGCCGCTTTTCCAATAATCCCATACCCATTCCCAAACATTACCGCTCATATCAAATATTCCAAGTTCATTGGAAACCTTTGTGCCAACAGCTTTAGTCCCATCGGGAACGTTGTTAGCGTTGTACCATGCATAATTGGCAAGCTGAAATAAAGAATTGGTTCCGCTATATTTGTTGTAATTAGTTGCTGGCGTTAGATTTCCACCTTTCGCAGCAAACATCCATTCCATCTCCGTAGGCAAGCGATAACCTGTTGCAGACCAGTTACAGGTAATATTTACAATTAAAGTATCATTTACACTCCAGTCCGTAGGCCATAAGTCCGGGTCTGTACCGCTGTTAAGATAGCTGTAACAAGGCTCAAATCCTTTGTTCATACTTAATCGGTTGCAGTATTCAATAGCATTATACCATGAAACGTTCTCTACAGGCTTACTCGGCACGCTGTTAAAAACAGAGGGATTATTACCCATAATTTGAAGATAAGCTGCCTGAGTAACTTCACAATTTGAAATAGAGAAGCTACTTACCGTAACTTCTGAAGTCCCATTATTAAAGAGTCCGCCTTCCACAAGCACAAAATCTCCAATCGAAACAATGGTATATGTAGCCGAGCTAACATCGCTATCTGTCATACCATCTTTAAAAGCTTTTACTTTCAAGGTTCTTGTTGAACTAACAATTATTGGAGCCGAGTATAACAGTGAGGCAGTGGTAGGCTCAGTTCCATCAATAGTATAGAAAACTGATGCATCATCTGTTTCACAGGCAATAGTTACAGTTTGTGGAATAGGATAAGTTCCTGAAAGGATGTTGATTGTTGGTGTAATCACCTTGTTAATAGTGTATTCAGCAGATACGGATGTGCTATTGTTCATGCCAGTTTTAAAAGCTCTGGCTTGTAGGGTTAGTGTTCGAGATATTGATAGTTGCCCAGTATAAGCAGCGGATGAGTATGTGGGTACCGCTCCATTTGTTGTGTAGCGTATCGTAGCACCTGCAGTGGCACAGGTAATAGTTACAATCTGAGTATCATTGTAGGTTCCTTCCGCGAGGCTTAGTACAGGTGTAGAAACAGTTCCAATCTGTGCTTCTGTTACAGAAGTCTTCTCGCAAGACGCTATAAACAATAACACTAACAGAACCGTAACTAAGTGTACAATCTTCTTTCTAACATTCATGATGTCTCCTCTTTAATCCCGTCTATAATATTTCAATATTTTGCTTAAACTAATACGAGTGCCAATTAGGATACGTCTCTCACTCTGGTTAACAAGTGCACAAGACTCATAATTTTCGTCAAGTTATTTTTTGGATATTCAATTATTATTGAAAGGGTCGTGAAGTCTGGGGTCGTTAACCTCAAACTAAGTTTTGTAAGGAATCTGTATCTTCTACGGGCTTAAGGACTACAGCGATGACTGACGGTATTGCCGACGGTGTAGTCCATTTAGCTAAAAGAAATACCGGTAATAGTGAAACTAATATCAGCTAAATCGACTCCACACTTATTGTATCTCCACACTTATTGTATCTTCACACGCCTCGTGTGAAAACAGCCGAGGGCGGCTGTTGTTACCGGGAAGCATGGTGCGCAAACAATAGAGCAGAAAGGGTGGCTTATTCCTTGCTTATCCGAAGCTGTGCCAAACACGTACTGAAGCGGATCCGATCGGGTCTTAACCCGATGAGATCCCGATCGGATCCCGATCAACCCCCTTTCGGATAAGTAAGGAAGGGGCTTCAGAGCAATGTAGCTCAAGAAATCCAGGATAATACCATAACTAACCATGATGTATAAGAAGTAATTATAGAAACCTGAACTATTACAACAATTGGAATACAGTTTGCTTCTTAATTTCCTAAATGGTTTACAAAGATGGGAGATTATCATGAAGAAACTCAATGTTTTATTCCTGGTCTTGGTTTTCGCGGCATGTCTTGTAGCAATAGAGATGCCATTAAGGCAGGCTTATGATCTTGATAGCAGTAAGCTGCACATTAGAACCGCAGATGGTTGCGAGATTGTGTTTTGGTCTGATGTCCCAAATGGTAATCGGGATATCTTTGCTCAGAAGATTAACAGTAGTGGACAACTGCTTTGGGATGAACCAATTGCACTTGTTGCTAACCCAGGAGACCAAAGGCTGCTGGATGTGGTTCCCACTTCCGATAACAACTTCATCATCCTGTGGGGAGAATATGAGATTGATACTGTTAGCCAACTGAAGATGCAAAAATACACTTCCAATGGGCAACCTTTATGGCTGGATGGAGGTGTTGCTGTCTCTGGAGAAAACATATACATCGATACAGCATTGCTTGTTCCCAATAGTAATGGGGGTGCTTTCATGGTATTTTATAGTTACGATTCTCCCAATGTTATCAAGGGGCAAAATCTCGATTCATATGGCAATCAGCTTTGGCAAGCGGGTGGGCTAAGTTTATTTACACATACTGATACCGTGGTGTTATTTGAAGCTATCAAGGATAATGAGGGCGGGCTAATTATAAATATCTACCAAGGTACTCAGTATGTAAATCACTTGTTGCGAGTTAATGCCGAGGGCTTAGTTATCGCCAATCCCATATTCCAAGCTTCGCTATTCCCGGGTAGTTACTTTCATATCAAAGCTTTTGGCACTAATCAGATACTTCTTTATGATCTGGGTTATTTTGGTATTAGTTGCACCATGGCAAAAATAGATTATCAGGGAAATCTGCTTACCAGCGTAGTGACTTTCCCAATGACACCATCCGGTCAAACTGAGGACTATCAGCTTGAGATACAGGCTGATGGTGGGCTTGTGGTGGCTTGGTCAAAGGACACCTCACCGAAAGGTTTATATCTGCAAATGTTTGATACCAACCTCGCTCCCGTGTGGCAACCTGACGCTATTCAGATTGCAAGTTCAGATAATCCAATATGGAATCTATCGCTATCCCCTGCGGGAGATAATATCTATATAAGCTGGAATGAGGGCTATAATTATGAGGCATACCCACCACAATTTAAAGCCCAGATGCTAAACCCTCAGGGAATTTCTGCTTGGGAAGCCGGAGGAAAGGTGCTTGGTTTGGGAAGTGAATATAACCAGAGCATAGCTTTTTCTGATAGGTGCTTGTTTCTGTGGAATGCCCCTATGGAAGGGAAGTATAAGCTGCAACGGCAGGTAGTAAGTAGTGGCGGCGCATTATACTTACCCGCAGATGGAGCTACAATTATCCAGAGCTTGCAGGGTCAAGCTTATGCGCTTGAAACCTACTCTTTAGGTGATAGATTCCTAACCTTATGGGCAGACAGCCGAAGACAACAGCAAAAGTTATACTATCAAATCAGCAACAGCAATCAGCAAATACAGTTACCCGAAAATGGATTGGCATTGAACCCTCAAGAGAACTTAACTGAATCAATGGTCTCTGCCGTAAAAACCCCGGACAATTGTGTTGCCATACTATATTTAGTCTATGTCAATTCAAATAGCACCTGCCATCTACAGCTCATCAACAACAATGGAGAGAGGCTGTATTCCGGGAGAGGATTGCTAATTCCTATCAGCTACTATTATACAAACTTAAAGCTTAGCTGTGATGCCACAGGCATCTATTTGGGTTGGACAAAGTGGGAATATGGCATCGGCTCTACAATCATGGGTCAACGCATCAGTAACGGTGAAAATATGTGGGGAGAAAACGGGAAAGAAATTCATATTAATACTGATACTAACTTGGATGTTTCATTAGCTGACCTGCAAGGCTCTTACTATATATGGAGAGAGATTGGCTTACTTTCAAACAATGCGGTTATAAATGTTCTGAAAGTAGATATCAATGGTGATCCCGCTGCCGGTTGGGATATTTCAGGTGTAAGCATGATAAGCCCCGAGGATAGCAGCTACCAATTAATAGTTGATTCTGGCTTAGTTGGAACAGATTTAGTAGCTTTTGTAATGGACATGAATTATGCAGCCACCACTAAAGTCCAAAAAATAAACTCTTCGGGTGTAAAATTATGGTCAGATACGGGAACTACCATTTACCCCTCTGATTATTCTGAATGTAATGACTTATATGATGTTGTCTATGACACTCCCTTAAGTTTTATCTACGGCATGCTAAGCCAAAACATGTCCCAAGTAACCTTCCAGCAAATATCTTCGGATGGTTTGCTGATGATCCAACCAACAGAAACGATTATTGTTAACCATACAATGAACTGGGCAGGCTTGAAACTTGAACGCTTTGCCAATGGTAGCTTTATCTACGCTTGGTCAAGCAGCGACGACAACCTGATTGAAAGCCGAAACATATACCTGCGCCAGATTAGCGCATTGGGCGTCCCTATGGGCGAAACGCCACAGGTCTTTTGTGCAGCGCGTTTTCAGCAAGAGTATCTCACTATGGCTATCATAGGCGATAAGGCGATGCTGGCATGGAGTGATGATAGAGCCGGGATTCTTAACAGTGAGACTGGCATAACGGGAATCTGGACAAATATTTATAGCAGCCTTCCTGTTGCTTTGGACGACCAGTTTGAGGTTCCCAGTGCTTTGCCTATTCTACTGGGCAATTACCCCAATCCTTTTAACCCAAGTACCACTATCGGCTTTACCTTGCCACACGCTGGAAATACCTCTTTGGAGATATTCAATCTAAAGGGGCAACTGGTGAAAGAATTGTATAGTAACACGGATTTAGCTTTAGGAGAACATAGCAGTGTTTGGGATGGCAAAGACAACAATGGCAACCCTGTAAGTAGCGGTATCTATTACTATCGCCTGTCGTTTGCAGGAAAATCTGTGAACCGCAAGATGGTGATGCTGAAATAACACTTCTTGGTCTTAAATAAACAGCGTGTTCTTTCCTAATTATCTGGAATAACACGCTGTTTTGTTTATAGTTTATAGCGAGAGAATAAAGATATCGTTCACGTTGATGTGCTTGGCAAAGGCAGGGATAATGGCAGCCACAGCGTCAAGCGCAGTGTAAGAATCGCAATTGCGTAGAGTTGCCTCTGCATCAATACCTTTCTCTGTTAGCTTACTGCATGTGTTTCCATCCACTATTGCGCCGGCAATTCCGGGCAGGAAATCGCTGCCATCGGTGGCATAAGCGACAAGACTTACCTTAGCCTTTCCCGCTATGCGCATGGCGAAATCAAGGGCTACATGGGTGCAACGTCCACCTTTGCCGGCAGCTAATACTTGCACAGGAGTTTCCCCGCCAAAGATATGGATTCCATGCTGTTGTTTGTCCTTGGCATAGTCTGCTAATCTATCCGCAAAATAGTTTGCAGGCTCTGAGACAAAAGTAGGGTGAATGGTGACAGGTTGAGAGATACAATCAGCCAATAACCTAATAAATGATAAGTTATCGCCTACGATATGATACATTACTTGCTGTTTTCTTATGTTGCTATCATATCTATAGAGCTTTGGGCTTATCTTTTGAAACTGCGCATGGAAGAATGGAGCAGAATCTATCACCATGGGATCGTTGTTTTCCACATCCGACAAAGCATAGCAAAAGATGCGTTTAGATGCTATATCCCCAAGTGCGCCACCGGCTTTTACTTGAGACACTTCGCTACGGGCAAGATTCATCTCTGCTATGCTTAATCCACTTGCAAGTAAACAGCGGTTAAGAGCGATGATATCTTCAAGTTGGTAGCCTTCTCCTGGAACTTCAAAAAGCGCACTCCCTCCACCTGAAAGCAATATAATAAGGTCTTCATGGGGTGGAAGTTCAGCCAGCCAAGAGATAATCTTCTTGCTATGCTTTAGGGAATTTGCATCTGGAATGGGATGCTTGGCTTCACAAATTGTTAAGCCAAGCATAGTTCCTTGCGCAAGTCCATATTTAGTTAGTAAGTAGCCACTGTACGCTATATGTTTGTATTCCAACACTTCTGTAGCAGCCTTCGCCATAAGCTGAGCACTCTTGCCAATGGCTAGAACACTTACCTTGGGACTTAAATCGGAACTGGCAAGCAAGG
>JAQUJJ010000132.1 GCA_028681035.1 Candidatus Cloacimonadota bacterium | reverse complement strand
TCTTGACTTGTGGATCCTGGAGCTTCCCAGCCCAAGGCCCAATTTCTGACAAGGGCAGCCAAAGCAAGTGTTTTAAGAATCCTGTTGCATGGCGTTTACCTGTGCCATAAGCTCCCTGCAACCATAAGGATATATTCTCCTTTTCCAAACAGTCCAATGTGGCATTCAACAGTTGATAAAACTGCGGTGTTATAATAAAGCTCTTCCAGGTATCCTTACCCTCGTTCAGCAGGTTATAATAAGGACTGTAATCTTTGTTTATATCAATAATCTCATCATATTTGAACATTATTTACCCTCCAAATAAATTTGCAGTGCCTCTGTAGCACTTAAGTCTTTGTTTAAAAATATGTTGTCTAAATTTGCCACAAACTCAACACGTACCAGTTTTGAACGATGTTCCTGCAGAGAGATTAGAGTTGCCTTGAGTAAGTTTTCACTAATCCCAAGCTCCTTTATTGATTTGCTGGTTGTATCATCACTGAAAGCATCCGTCAATGTGAAATTAAAAGTATTTGAGTGCTTTGCAAAGTTGTATAATGCATAAATAAGCACCTCTATTTCAATGTCTTCTGATTCTGTCTTGGATATTGATTGAACTGATATTCCTTTAGTTCTCACTGAATACATTGAATAGTTAGAAGAAATCACAGTGTCTTTGATTGTCCCAATTAGTGAGCGCAACGCGTTTGTTCGTGACCTTTCAGTGATGTCAGAAAAGATATCGCCCAAAAGAAAGTCTAAGTCACTTCTTGAATAAGTTTTTCGTTCAAGGCTGGCCCACCAATTACAGACCGTGGATTGTTCAATGATATTTAGCCAGGAAATCAAGGTTGCCATTTCATTTGTGCATTTAGCTCGCAACAATTTGCATAATTGGCTGGGTTTATTATTGGCCTCAATGAGGTTTGCATCCTTCAACCAGTTAATCATAGCCTTATGCTGAATGGGGCCTAGTCCGTTACTCGCAATCCAGTACTCAGGGTCAGCTAAAAACCCATTTATCCATTCTTGTCTCATTCCAAAACCCCAATATCTATTCAAAGCACCTTTCTTGTTCATTTTATTATCTCCCTTAATATTCATTCTTCCCATAGCATTAATACACCCGTTATCAAACACAGTAAGGCATCTTAAGCAATGGATACATTTTGATAAATCAATTTTGTTGGTATCAATTTCAATCGCCATTTGAGGACACTCTGCAGAGCAACTACCACAATGAACGCAGTAAGTAATTCGATTAAACGCTCTTTTTATAAGGCCTACAATTGTTGGGTTCTCAGCAATTGAGCAAAACGTAAATTCGTTTCTATCCTTTTGTATCCGTGTTTTCCCTTTTATAATGACGTCGTTTAGCGTAAACTCAAAGTTTAATTCATCTGACACCTTCGACCATCTTAAATGCTTAAACATCATTAGGCCATCCATTACTTCCTCAAAGCTCGTCTTAGTGGAAATAACAAGATCATTAACTTGGTTTATTATGCGGTAATCTCTACCATCTTTTTTTACTGTGGATGACCTAACAAGCTTTGCCCAATTCTTGGTTTCAATATAATCATCGTACATGTGAGGTTTAATACCTGTGATTTCCATTGAGTTCTTTATGCAGTCTACAAAAGGTTGCAGTACATCTTTATTGGAACTATAATTTATGTATTCAGATAACGGTGTTGAAAATGGGCATATTGAACATCCAACTCTTGTTAACCCCATTCTGTAGCCTTCATTCACAGAGATTCCTTTTGAGATGAGGTACAAATATACCTCATACGAAGTCCAATAAAATATGGGATGAATACTTGAAACCCCGCGATGTTTGCCAACAGTATTGATTCGTAGATAATTTTTTCTGGTTTTGCTCTCTTCTGACCTGATGCCTACGAAGTTTTTTATTATTGCACCATTAGGATTAATCTGTTTTAGGGAATTGAGGAACGGGGCTGTTTTGCATACAGTACAACACCATCTGTGCTTTCTTGTTGGAGGTCCAAATTCATTCCATAGTTGCACGGTGTCTTTGACAGGGTTACTCACGGTTATATGCGAATTAGGAAACTTTCTTTTATGGGCACTGAATGTTTGCGCGACTGTTTCCAGTGTGTACGGCATCTCCATGCCAGTGTCATTGAAAATAAGTATATAATCTTCCGGCGGCACTACTTGAGACACAAGTTCATAGACAGCCTGTGAGTCTTTACCACCACTAAATGAAACTGCAAACATGCAATTATGTCGATGCTCTTTGTACACTTTGTTTATAAATAGTTTAGCCTCATTTTCTAAAGAAGTCAAAGCGTGTTTATTGTCTTCAATGAGCCTATCGATTTGTATCGGCTTCAGAGTACCAGAATGGTGCAGCTTCACTTCGGGTGCATTTTGTAAGTTGCCACCGATTAATTCTGCAACTACGATTCCTCTGTAAATGTAATTTCTACTACTTGCCCATAACAATGGGGCTTCGCTTTTTGGATAATCCCAGAACTTGTTCAAGCCCATCAGATCTAACTCTTCATAAAAAACTGGTCTCAGCCATGGAGTATGATCGTCCTTACTTATTTTATCAGTTAGTATGGGAATATTGGAACCATCTACTAGTTGTGTGTAGTACAACTATTCTCCTTTATTTTTTCAAGTTTTTAAAGTATTTTTGCTTCATGTCCAAAACGATGGAGTCTAAATCTTGCCGGAACGGCAATACCCGTTTAAGCCCGTTAAAAAAAAGGTCGTTTTCAATTATTGAGTAAAATGCTTGTTCTGGAGATTCATTTAGATCATTTGTATCCGTTGATTTCACACAACCGCTAAGAAAATGCGTGGGGACATAATGAGTAAGTCTAGAAATTTCTGATACTTTAATATTCAAAAGACAGGCAGCAAAAGCTTCTGGAAATCCGATATCTGTTGAACCCCCATTACGTTCGCATATGTTCCTTGTGATTTCGGGGATTAAATCATCTGCTTTATATCTAATCTTGTTAGAGAAAACATCCTGCCATGCAAATGCACACATTCCCGCGGCCATATATTTTAGAGATATTGAGTTATTGTCGTTATATAAATAGTGAAGAAGGGCCTGCGTCCAATAAAACTTGTATGATTGAACTGCTGAAGAAAGTGTATTTCTAATCATCGAGATGTAAACGTTTAGTAAATCTACATCAACTGTTACAAGCTCCTCTTCTGCTTGAGATGGAGAAGAGGATTGCTCTTTATATGGTCCCGGCATCTCATGTTCGTTATGCATCAATTCTGATAGATAACCAACGTTTATCTCCCAGACCATACTCTCATCGTTGAGTTCCAGCAATTCATGATTTTGCAAGGCAAAAAAGCGGTCGTTGATTTCATACAGAGCAGCCTGGGCATCAATGTTTTTGATTCTGCCATAGGCTTGGAGCTTGGCATCACTAATTTCAGGTGTATTTTTTACGATGAAATCAAATATTGTAATGCTGTTCGGGCTAAGCTTCAACTCATCGTAAATCCTCTGGTTAGGGATAAGTACGGGTTGGTTTAGCCGAGGGAGATCGAATTTAGGTAATCGGGGTTTTATAAGTTCAGGGTTTTCTTTCACGGACATATGATAGGTAACAATGCCTGGATTAAGCTTACAGTCTGGTTTTACTGGGCAATCGCTGGCTCTGCAAACCTTGATGACATTTTCCCATTCTGTGTTTCCACACTGATAGTTTTCCTCAATCTCAGTTTGCAATTTCTGACAATCGATACACCTGTCCCTTTTATCCCAAAATATCATCTTTTTCGTATCAATGTAAATTTTATTCTGAATGAATTCAGCAAATCTTAGGTATCGCAAAGCAGTTATCTGATCAAATCCATATTTTTTAAGAGAGTCCTCCAGCCAGGCATCAATTTCTATAGCTCCCTTGTAGTCCAATAGAAAGAGGTTAACCATTTGCAGCTCGGACTCAAGCATGCTATTTTCCACATTTTTATTCTGCATAACGAGGCTATAATTATCTAATAGCTCTTCAAGCTGCTGCTTAGATCGCCCATGTTGTTTGGCCAAGAGTTTGGTACTTATATATTTGCAATCATCAGTGCCTAAATAGTTTTGAATAATAGCAAGATGACTGGAGATTAGTGCTGTGCTTTCCAAGATTCTATACAGTTTACTTTTTTGCCATTGGCGACTGTGTTGCATTGCGATCACCAACTATTATCTTATCTTAAATACATTTTGTTTCAGTTTGCTTTCAAAAGCAAACATCTGTAAAGTTTTTACAGGGCTTAATTGGACCATTTCCCATGAAGTATTTAGGTATCGCAATAGCACATAGATGATTGCGCTAATCTTCTCAAACATAGAAGTTCTCCTTGAGTTCTTTTTGCATTAAAATGCATTTTTCCAAAATTTATATGCTTTGATTCTACGTCAAGGTTTTTTTTGCAGGCAGCATCCCTTTTTTTTATGTATGCCCTGTTATACATCATATCTTTCTCCGATTCCGATTAAAGCAGGATGTCCTTCATAAATGCGATATTGTATTTTAGGGTCCTCATAAGATACCTTCCTTTGCAGATGGTTATGAAAGAGGGAATTGTCAGGGTATTTATAGGCAAAGTAGCCTCTCAATTTTGGAATCTCAAAGGCCTTCAGATCTATATCTGTAAATGCTGCCAGAATGTAATCTACACAAATCATAGAGTGTCTCCTTATCTCTTTAATTTCTCGCGTAAAAACATAGCTTGCATGATGCAAATGAATGCTAAAGACAAGCTTTATTTACTTGAAAAATATGTCAAGATATTTTGGGTGAGAAGAAGACAAGCTCGCTATTGGGGCCTGCTTAAGCTCCGGCAGTTGATTGATGTCCAATATGTCGCCCCTTTCTCATATTGTCAGTGTCCAGAACCAGCATTATGAATCTTATTCGCAAGAGCTGAATAATATGAAATCTCGATATTCAGGGGGGGATCCGGTGCGCCACGAAGCGTTGTATGGGAAGTTGGTGAAAATCCAATCCGCCCAATTGTCCGTTCAGGTGTAAGCCCAGGGGATGCCATTAACCGCAAGGTGAAAGGGCAAAGCTCTCCTGTGGCGGTATGTAAGCCGTAACGAAAGTGAACAGATTAGCCTCGTTAAACCAAAGCAGTTGGTCAGACTGTCGGATTTGTTGAAACCTGCTACTTGGATGCAAGAAACGGTCAAGAGCGCATTCGGGGACTGCCGGGGTCATGACTGATGGCGTGCATACAAATGATCATGCAATGAACGTGGGAGATCCTGCATATCAGGGATTGCAACCTAAACGGTTCTCTATAAGCGATATGCGAAATGAGGATTGGGTATGCAGGAAGTCGGAGATGCCCATATTAGTGATGATGGATGAGACAACATAACTCATCCGGAGCGAAGGGGCATTGCTTCAAAAAAACCTAAAAGAAAAAGGAGTACCTTGTGATTGATGAAAGTCTTACAAGCAAGCGACGCTCGGCAATGACGAGCGAGGAAAGAGTGCGTCAGTTTCAAATTAGGCTATATCGTAAGGCCAAGCAGGAAAAAGCCTTTCGGTTTTATCTGCTATATGACAAGCTAACTCTCAACTACATGTTGAAAGTAGCTTGGAAACGAGTGAAACAGAACAAAGGTGCCGCTGGTTATGACGGTATGAGTATAGACGACGTTGTGAAATACGGCGCGGATAAATACTTGGCCGAAATAGCTGAAGAAATCAAGCAAGAAACCTATAAAGCGCAAGCTGTTCTACGAGTGTATATTCCCAAAGCCAATGGTAAAATGCGACCACTGGGGATTCCCACAATCAAAGACCGCATTGTACAGATGTGCTGTAAATTGGTCATTGAACCAATCTTCGAAGCAGACTTCCAGGACTGTTCCTACGGATTTCGCCCGAAGCGCTCATCCAAGGATGCGATCAAATGCATCAGGACAAATGTCTCAAACAATAGGATGAGACAGGTGTTTGATGCAGACCTGAGTGGATACTTTGACAACATTCCTCACGACAAGTTGATGATACTTGTAGAGCAGAGAATCAGCGATCACCGCATTCTTGGGCTCATCAGGATGTGGCTCAAGACTCCAGTCTTTGAAGACAATAAACCGCAAAAATGCGTTTATGGTTCTAACAAGCAAATATGGTCTTGTGGATCCATCAAAATACACCTATGCAAACTAACTGCGAAAGCATACGACGAACTTTGTCGGAAAGCCGTGTGCGGGAAAACCGCATGCACGGTTTGAAGAGGGGGGCAGGATTCAACCCCTGCCTCTAACTCTACTGATTTGAAAATCTAATAGGGAACTTTCTTTTTAGCACTGAGAATACTGAAAACGTAGAGTGCACTGAGAGGGGTTTTATAAGCTGGAGAAGGTGATTTTATGGTTTCCTGGCTCCATATATTGCCGAGCGCAGCTTGCTGCTCCAATTCATCAATTCAAGGTTAACAGGTTTTTAACTCGAGATGATTCGAGTCCTCGAGTCATCTCGAGTCGAAGGCCCGTTAAAAGCGAGTCCAGGGGAAATGGAAGCAATATCCCAACCCGCATTCTCTAAAAACCGGGATGTCGAATCCATAATAGCTTCTTTTGATAAGATCTTATTTGCTATAGCTGTCCAAGCATTAGGTTTTTCATCTACGGCAGATTTGGAGTATGTTCAGGCATAAAAAAAAGATCCGGCTTCCGTCATAGTGCGCTATGGGGAAGCCGGCTCTATTATGTCAGCTATTATGTCACCGATGTGACGCAGATAGCTTTGAACTTAGGGAGCTGGTACTGTTACCACATTCTGATCTAAGGTTACAGCTGTCTCTGCCAGGAGCCTTCCGTTTACGGAGGCACCCTGGCCCAGGTGAATAGCAGTGGAGCAGAGCACATTGCCTGCCATATGGGTATTGATATCCATATCCACTGGACCAAAGGTCTGCCAGAAGACATTCTTGGCTTGGGCGCTGCCGCCCAGAATCACGCTGGTGTTTGGGCTCATCACAATTCCCTGAGCAATCTGAAAAATCCAGACATCATTCATCCCACCGTTTAGAGTAACCGATGAGTTGATGTTGACTTGACCGTCCCAGACATAGACGCCAGGGCTAAGGGTGAGTCCACTGATATCTCCGGAGTTCAGATTAGTGATATCCGGAGCTCTTCCGGCTGCATCAACGTAGGCAGTCCTCAGATCGCCTATGGCTGTGGTCAGATTTATAGGAGTGGGATCTGCATAGTCTGCAGCATAAACCTTTCCGGTTACTTGCGTAGAGGTGGAAAAGACGTTTGAGGAATCCAGCGTCAGAGTAAAGCCGGTAATGTAAGTTGCAGCGGCAGGGCTAATGCCGACATGACCTGTGATGTCGGACGCAGGAACTGAGCTGATCGCAGCTTTAGCCAGAATGGCATAATTTGCGGCCGTGCCCAAGTTTACCACGAGAGGACCATCTACGGCTGTTACACGGTAGAATTTCTTGCCGGCAGGCTCAGCCTTAGTCCAACTCGTAGGAGTGGGGAAGAAGCCTGTCTCATCCAACTCAAAATCTCCGTAAGGAGTATCACAAGTGAATACTTTGTAATTGGCTACACCAGTTACCGGAGCCCAGTTTAACAATACATAAGCTCCAGGGTGAGTTATCTCTATGTCGACAGGGGATTCAACAGCAATAATTGCGGTCGTAATCCAGATCAGCATGAGAATCATGAAGATATTTTTCATATATCCTTCCTTATAAATGTTGTGCTCGAGATCATCAAAGTTTCACAAGCGTTTATGGGGTAGGTTGTGTAACAACACTTTGATCCAAGGTTACCGCTGTTTGGGCCAGGAGTCTGCCATTCACGGTAGCACCAGTGGCCAGCGTGATGGCAGTTGCAGAAAGTACGATCCCTTCCAAATGCGCTGCAGTGCCCAGCGCCACCACTCCGGCAGACTGCCAGATGATGTTTTTCGGGTTTGCCCCTCCGGATAAAATTACATTGGCACCGCTATCGAAGGTAATCCCTTCTCCAACCTGGAAAATCCAGACATCATTGGCGCCACCGCTAATTGTGACAGCAGAGGATAGCAAAATACCTGTGCCCCATTTGTATAATCCGGGGGTCAGGGTCAAGCCATTCAGGTTGCCGCTACCAAGATTGAGATGATCTGGGGTTATCCTTCCCGCAGCATCGTTGTAAGCAGTTATCATATCGCCAACTGCAGTACCAAGCATCGTTGGGGTAGGGGAATTATAATCAGCAGCATACATTTTCCCGACCACTTGAGGGCAGGTGGAATAAGTGCCGGAAGAATGCATGGTTTCTGAAAATCCCGTGAGCGCAGCAGCAGAAGCAGGGCTAACTCCAATGTTACCTGTAATTGCCGAGCTGGGCACTGTGCTAATACCGGCATTTGCTAAGATTACAAAATCCTCTGCCGTACCGAGATCAACAGGAACTGGTCCTCTTCTCGGGAAAACCTGATAGAATCTTTTTGTGGCGGTCTCAGTTTTTTTCCAATGGGTGTCAGTAAGGAAAGTGCCTGTTTTATCCAAGGTATAGCTGCCATAAGGGGTGTCGCGAGACCATACTGCATAGCCTGTCGCGCCACTTACAGCGTTCCATTCTAAATGAATAGTATTTCCATTATGAGTAATTTCGAGATTGATGGGTGGATCAACCGCGTAGAGTAGCATGGTCGACAATAAGACCATGGCAAAGATCAGAACAATGTGTTTCATATATCCTCCTTAGGATACAGTGTAGAGCCCGCTTGCGAACAAAAGACTTTGTAAAGCGACATATGCTCATGAGAAGAAGCTAATGCAATAGAATAGAAAAGCAAGTTAAGTTTATGTAAATCTTATATTTACGTTAAATTATGTTTTGAGCTGTCACAGCTTTTTACCGGTTAGAATCGCTGCGTCCGGTTTCGTGCTCTACTGCTACAGTCTTCAGCCCTCTCTTTTCGCTGTGGGTATGTGCCAGGTATAGCTGCAAGATACTTGATAAAGGGCGCTGCTCATAAGGGTAATGCGGGCATTAAAGCATGGGGAAAATGCTGAATCTGTCGCGAGAATACCTAAAATATGCGAAAGAAAAAAAGAACTGTACAAAGCTACGCATTGGCGTGCTGCTGGATTTGATGCGTCTCGCGTCAAGCAAGGCTGGAGGCCTTGGGAAAAGGAGAGCAGATTGGGCAGGATCGGAAGAAAGAAACGGGATGGGGGAAAATGAGCACGTCCCGTGCTCTGCAGACGGGGACGCCTGCAATCCAATGTCAAGCATCCACCAGATCGAGCAATTCATAGATCTTAACCGCCTCATTCTTGCCTTTCACTTTTACTTCATCCAGATAGCGCACTTTCACCTGGTCTTTTACAAGCTCCAGGGTAAATTCGCTGATGATAATATGTTTGGTGGTCTCATATTCTTTGTTGATGCCTTCCAGGCGCGCACCGAGATTGATGGTATCACCGATGGCGGTGTAATCGAAGATCTGCTCGCTACCCAGATTGCCCACCACGGCCTGGCCTGTATTTATCCCGATGCCGATCTCGAAGCTGCCCTTGCCTTCGGCTTCCCATTTCTGTTGAAGTTCGCTCAATTTGGCACGCATTTGCAGGGCCACAGTGCAGGCGCTGAGAGCGTGATTTGGCAGGGCTACGGGGGTACCAAAGAGGGCCATGATCTCGTCACCGACAAATTTATCCAGGATGCCTTGGTTGGCCACGATCACATTGACCATGGCGGTGAGGTATTCTTTGAGGATATTCACCGTTTCCTGGGGACTGTGATTTTCTGAATAGGTGGTGAAGTCACGGATAT
>JAQUJJ010000020.1 GCA_028681035.1 Candidatus Cloacimonadota bacterium | reverse complement strand
ATCTGCTTTGCGGCGCTTCGACTGCGCTGCACCAATTCCTGATTAAGATCGAGTTTAAGCATTTTAACTCCAAGTTATTGTATAAATAAGTACTAACTACTTTTTTGGGCATAGGGTTTTTGTCAAGGCTTTTCCTTTTTCTATACCCTCTGTCCCTCACAATATTTTCATTCTCAATTTCACATCTCTCTATGAGTACATGTGGGACAAATCTGGGAATTTGGGACAGAATTGGCATTTATCGTGATGGATGTTATAGAAATAGTTACTTGCATATTAATACCTTCGCTTTTACAAGCCCTTAGGTATAGCTAACATTAGTACATTGGATGGCTCAAGTTCATTTATGGTGGACAAACCTGTGCTTTCAGCCCAATGCCTTGAACCAATTTCACCTCACAGAGATGAAGCTCGCACATGATTCCCATGTCGTTACGTGGGCTTCACGTGGGAATCACGAGGGGATCACCTGAGGTTTAAGCAAGGACACAGCTTACCCTCTCTAATTGAACATGAACCAATTAGTTTACAAGCAAAGGGCAGGAAGCAATCCCCGCCCTTTTAGTATCTTATGTGACTAAGGTAATATTTAGTTTGGGTAAACGAGGCTGCAAGGAGCCGATACCTTTACCCAGTATGCTTTTCCAGGAGCCATTTCGGTAAGGGTTCCACCGATTGAAGAGCTTGTCATATCCCGCACTTCCAGCAAATAAGTAGATATAGATGTTAAGGCGGCACTGATGGTCTTGGCTGTATTTGGCAAGTATGAAACAAGATTCCATCCTGTAACTAAAGACTGCGGATGTGTGCTTGTAGTAAGTAGTTGTCCCTGAACTTCCAGTGTGGAAGAACTGCTGTTGTTAACCCAATATCCTGCTGCGCTTTCCACGGATGGTAGAGTATTAAAATGCTCTGCCATAGCGGGTGCATAGGTTTGGCGACTGTCTTTAATCTGCTGCAGGTTACTGCCGAATATGCTGCTATAGTCATTCGAACCTAAGTCAATATTGAAGCTAAGCATGTTCCAGCCCGGCGCAAGGCTGATGTTTTGTGTGTGTGCCGGCAATTCGCCCATCATTACATTCAGGGGAGTTTTGGTATTGGCATTCACCACCACACCATTCACGGTTTTAGTGGGGTATCCGCTGACTGTGAAGGTAAGGTTATAGGTTCCCGGGCTTAGGTAGCGATAGAAATCGCCTTTGGCGGGGTCAGTTATAACCGTGGAATAGCTATCATCGTGCCCAGCTATGCTGATAGTTGCCGATAGGGGGTTGCCGTAGGGATCGTGCACTATGCCATGAATGCCGTAATGGGCTTGTTCAATGTAAGATAGCATAGCGTCGTAATTGTAATTCCAGTAGTCAGGCATTGTAGAAGCATCCGGCATCTTGGTGCTGCTAAGCTCGATTGTTACTTCTCTGCCGTGATTAAACAGGTTTACCCAATCCTGCCTTCCTCCATTAATTACATACCAATCAGCACCATTGGTAATACCACTGGAAGATAATCCCTGCATATATCCGGAAGGGCTGTTTGCGATGGCACTGTTGGCATAAACCAAGCTACTCGAAATATACCAGTCATCATCAGGATGGAGAGAGGAGGTGTAATCCCAAGGGTAGTTTACCACTTCTTCACCGCCATGAAAATTGACTCCGTGCACAAAGTGATGGCTTTGCATGAAGTTCATCATATTTATGTTTTCTGGCTGGGACGCATTGCCGTCTCCCTGACCTCCCCCTATAAGAGGAAAGTTGCGGTTTAGGTCAACGCGGTTCCAGTTATAGCGTTTGGCACTGTTTACAGAAGAGTTTCCTCCGTAATATGTGCCATCAGGATTGGTATTAGGGCAAATCCATAGCTCGGTGTTATCTACGATATTGGTGATTCTGGAATCTGTGCCATAGTTGCTTAGTAAGGTATCTATTAAGCGTTGCATAAGGATAAAACCAACTGTTTCATCACCGTGCATGGTGGCGGAATACATCACTTCCGGCTCAGCTTCGTCCAAGTTCACGTTATCCGATATCTTGGCAAACAGAACCACGCGTCCATTAACAGTTGTTCCCGTATCCACTATCTGGCAGAGATTGGGGTAACTTGTGGCAAAGGAATACATTGTAGCCACATAAGTCTCGTAAGTGGGATATGTGTCCCACAGCTTTGCTTGGCTTACGCTGCGGCTCATTGCCGGCTCTATTAAGCTTGATGGGGCGGGTAAGAGCTGGGTTTTGTAACCCAGCTCATTAAACGCTTTCCACTCATCATCATTGGCATAGGCATACACCCAATTGCCTTTGACATTATCGATAGATACGATGTTAGTAATATTCTTCAGCTCTGCTTTGTTGAGAAGCTCGAAGCGAAAGTAGTATTGAGTCCATTCTTTTGCGCTTAAGCTAAGTGCCAAAGCGAAAAGAAGGGATAATAAGATGTATTTCTTCATTTTGTTCCCTTTGTGGGGGCGTTATTATCGGCGATTATGTGATAGAACATCATGCTTGCATTGGGGGTTAAGCTCCATTCCAATAAGCTTGTGGAGCCAATAAGTTGGTATTCGCCATAAGGTTCGCTGCAAGCCCAAATCTGGTAGTTAGTGGCATGCTGTACTGCGCTCCAGCTTAACTTGGTTCTTTCGATAGCAAGCATTGGCTGAGCGATTACCACATTAAGGGTTCCGTTTAACGGCACGGGGGTGGTTTCTCCATATACTGCTCCGCTTACCATGGGCATTGTTTCGGTAACTGGATAGACAGTATCCGTGGCATGAGCATAGATTTTGAAACTAACCGTTTCTTCGGAATCAGCGAGGTTGACCACTAAAGTGGTGTATGCAACGGCACGGTCTATCATCACTATTTCGCCAGTAGCTCGGCACTCATCACCCACGAAGGCAGCCACCATGTCATTAAGCTGAGCAGGGATGTTGTCTATGGTTACAACCGCATATACGGTGGCAGGATTGGTGGGATATACAACAGGCTCCCAAACAGGCATATCTGTAGGCGTTACGATTATATCCACGTTGTCATTGGCAGTGTATTCGCCATCGTCAACAGTGAAAGTTATAGTTTCCGTTCCACACCAGTTTACCGCTGCACCAAAGGTAACGCTGCTACCACTGATATCAACAGTTACATTGCTATTGCCTGTTACAGTTAGTGTGATAGGGTCTGAATCAGGGTCGCTAATGTAAGAGCTAAAGCTCTGCACCAGGCTTCCGTTCTTTTCAAAGGTGAAGCTGGTGGGAAGGCTTATCTGCGGAGGACGGTTGCCCATGGCAACGTCCATCAGTATTTGAACTTGCTTAGTAGGGTTAACGGTGTCGTTGGAGGTGATGGTGAGTAGGGCTTCATAAGAGCCTGCTGCCATGCCAACGGCAGAGAAGCTACCTGTTATGGTTTGGTAGGCACCTGCTGCGATTGTGCCGCTTAATGGGGAAGCACTAAACCACTCCAAGGGAGGCACTGAGGCAGGAAGGATTATTGCATCGGTGATGATATGTGGTTCATCACCAAAAACATCGCCATTTATTGTGTAAGCTAAGTTCATGTCTGCGCTTAAGCCAGCAGCAACTGTAACGTTAACGGTTGCAGAAGCACTTTCAGCACCGTGAATAAGACCATAGCCGCTTGAAGACTCTCCAAACCAGTCGATGGTGATTCCATTACCACTAGTATTATCGGCAACAAGGTCGCCGCCGCTGCCACCTACGAAATTAGCAGCACTATTAACTGTAACTCCGGTGGGGAAGGTAATATAGATGTCTTTTAGCCATTCGGTATCCGTGCTGCCATTTGTAACTGTAAATGTCCAATCTTCTGTAGTTCCTGGGGTGTATTCTTCCACATCTACTACGAGTGTAGAGCCTTCGATGCTCTTGCCTGTGTCTTCTCTGGTAATGGAGGCAGGGATAACAATTCCTCTGCTACGTACTTCGGTTAAACCAATGCTGTAGTTAAGAGCTTGGCTGCCGGTGTTGCTGATGTTGAAAGTATCGCTGCTTTCTTCGCCATTCATCAAGTTAGCTGTAAGCTGTACTGCATCAACGGCAATGGTTGGGGGAATATAACCAGCACCAGTAACGGCAAGGTTAAAGGTACTCATCGTTTCGCTGTTGCTGCTTATCACCACGTTGCCATTGTAAGCTGTGGTAGCAGTGGGAGTAAAGGTTAAGTTGTATGCTCTGGCTTCACTTGCTTCCAGAGAGAAGCTTAGCCCCTCGCGCAGATTCTTGCTTGCTGCAACAACGCTGTAACCAGTGGGGGTAGTGATGGTTCCGGTAAGCGTGCCACCACCAAGATTGGTGATAGTGAAGCTTTTTACCGAATTGCCACCCACTGCAACATCACCATAGGCAAGGCTGGTTGGGGTAACGCCAATCTGAGGATTCGTTGTAGCAGGTGCAAAGGCAAACTTCACGTTAGGGCGATATGTAGATGTTGTGTTTTGAGTTCCTGAACCAGAGAAAACAGAGGTTTGGTCTGCCGAATCACTCCTGGTATAGCGGTAACCATTGGTAACGGTAGTGTATTCCACTGTACCTGCCGATGCCCAACTGCCTATTAAACCAAATGCAGTATCGATAACAATATTATCAGTTCCATTCCACAAGAAGGGTGTACTAAGGGTGTACATGTTATAGCCCGTAGTTGTAGGCAGATAACTGACATTGGCATAGACTGTAGCCAAGCTAGTGGCATCAATCCACGAAGCTACATTAGTAGCAGTGGTATGCTTCATTCTAACTACAAAGCTGGGCATGGTTTTGGTTGGTAAGCCAGTGATATTGAAACCAAGCTGAGTAATGTTGATGGGTCCCACAATGCCAGCAGCGTTAAGCTCGGCAGCAGTGTAAACTGACTGTCCGTGTAAGCTTTGATAATATACGTTAACTGGAGAGGCAGCAGATGTACCGGTGGAACTTGTGCCTGTGCCGATAATCACTTGCGTCATAGCTACTGGTGTGGCTGTTGCGGTGTTTGAGGCAGCAGATTCGCCGGCAGGATTGGTGTAAACAGTGGTTACATAGAAAGAATAGCTGGTACCATTGGTTAAGCCTGTATTTTGGTAAGTGGTAACACCGCTAACAGTGGTAAGAGCTACGCTATTGCGGTATATCTTGTAACCGCTAATAGTGCGGGTGTCTTTGGCATCTATCTTCTCTTCGCCTCTGCCAGTAGCGGCAGTCCAGCTTAGGTTTACTACGCTATTGCCAGGGGTGGCGGTAAGGTTTAGAGGTGCCACTGTATTAGGTGTAGCGGTAGCAGTATTGGATGCTGCTGATTCAACCGTTGGGCTGCTATAAACTGCGGTTACATAATATGAATACAATGTGCCGTTTGTAACGGCTGTATCGCTATAGCTAAGTGCCGTTACTGTTGTAAGCAAGGAAGTATTACGATATATCTTATAACTGCTGGGAGTACCTGAAACAGGTGCTGTCCAGCTTAAGTTTACAATAAGGTTGCTTGCCGAAGCTGTTAGGTTCCGAGGAACTGCTGCGGTTGGTGTGGCACTTACTGTGGAGGTGGCATCAGAATCACCACCACTATAGGAAGCTTTCAGGTAATAGCTATATGTAGTACCAGTCACGACAGCACTATCTGTGTAAGTAAGCCCTGTAACCGTGGTTAGCAAGTTGCTGTTCTTATAGATTTTATAGCCTGTGGGGGTTCCTGAAGCTGGTGCTGTCCAAGTAAGGGTAACCGAGCCATGAGTAGATGTAGCAGCAAGGTTCAGTGGTGGATTGAAGCTGCTGGGACCTGTGGAAGCGGGGAAGACAATGTTGTCTATCCAGGCGCAATCGCTGCCTGAATCTACGCTGCCGTCTTTCATATATTCCCATTTCAAGGCTCTGGTTCCTGCTGTGAGGGGATAACTTGCTTGAGTCCAATCTACAGTTCCCGACCAACCAGTTCCTTGCAGAACGCCGTCGATGTAGAACTTCAGCTTATCATAATTGGTTTCGGAGGACACTTTATACCAGAAAGTGAGGGTGCCTGCAGTGCTGAGAATGCGGGTAGTTTCCATGGTAGTGGAGCTGCTGTTGCTTATAGTGCCGCTCTTGGCTGCATAAGTTCCAGCATAGGCACCAGTGTTAACTGTTACCCAGGGAGTAGTGCCTTGAACCCAAGGATAAGCACTGAAGTTACCTGACTCGAAATCTTCCAATATAATACCAACAGTGCTGGTTGCAGTCTTGTTGGCAGTATATGCACCGGCTGTGGTATTGAATACCAGGCTGGCTACGGTTCCAATAGTAACAGATGAAGCAGCCGTTATGCTAAAGCTAAGGCTGGTACTACCAGTTGCAGCGATAGCAGAATAGTTTGCCGTGCCTGTATTTACAGTAATGCCAGTGGTAGCGCAGCTAAGTGTTGCGTTTCCCGCGGGGGATGCAGCAGCACCGGTATTGTTCAAAGGCATGGTAATGGTAACGGTTTCCCCTGGATCAAGCTTGCCATTGCCATTGCCAGTGGGGTCGCTAATCGTCATCGTGCCAAAGCTGAGCGCAGGGGCGTTGAACACTTGGTTAAAGTTATGTGTCCAAGTGTCACTTCCGCTAACCATTGTGATAGTAAAGGCGGCAGAAAGCTGGTTCACTATGTTATTGGCAACCGTGAAGCTGAAAGCATTGGTTTTAACAACTGAAGCTCCAGCAGCAATAGAGGCTATGCTCTCTGTGCCATCTGTGATGGTAATGCCTGCGGTTGCGCAGTTTAAGGTGGCTGTAGCTGTCCCGGAAGCGATAGAACCAATGTTCTCGAAGGTAGTGGTGTATCTACCGGTTTCATTGTATTCTGCCACACTGTTATTGGTATCGTTATAGGTATTGGCAGCAACGCCAAGATACGCTCCACTATTGGGGGCAATAGTAACGCTTTCGATACGGGTAATCTTATTCTGAGCAGTGAAAACCAACTGAGCAGTGCCGGTATTTGCAAAGGGAGTTATCGGTAAAGTAAGCGAACCACCTGCGGGCACAAGTGCCGTTCCATAATTAACTCCGCCCATAGTGAGAGCCACTCTGGAGTAGGGAGCAGCAGTAACAGTAATGGAGGTTGCACCCATCAAAACAGTGCTGGGGTAGGTAGCTGCATTTACGGTAGGAACGCCCAAATAGGTCATCAACGAAGGATCACCCATAATATGGTAGATTTCCCAATAGTAATCTGAGAGGGAGCTTCCGCTCTGTTGCACAGCCAGGTTGCCCATATAGACATTTTCACCTGTAGTGGTTACCCAGTTTGAGTAAGCCTCGCTGTGGGTGTGGAACAAGCCGTCATAGGCACCAAGCTTGCTGGCATTATAAGCAGGGGCAGTACCGTTGATGGAGGTTTTGTAGCCAACTGCCCAATAGTAATCCTCGTCCCAATAGGTGCTGTTGATACCGCCGATATAGGCAACTCCGCCGCCATTGGCTTTGCGGATGATTGCTTCACCGAAGCAAGGGCTGGAGTAGTCAAATTCGTTGGTGATACAGCAGTTACCAACCATCAAACCATACTTGTTAGTATTGGTCATAGAGTTAACATTGGAAACCGTGAAGCTGGGATCTGCCCACGAGGTTTGGCTACCATGGGCTGTGTAGTTAATGAAACCTCTGCCTTCATTGGCATTGGCAAGGATAGACGAGGAGCTGCTGCCGGAAGCCGGATAAAGGTAGTTATTCGAAGTGATGCCGTGAGTAGCGTTAAAATACTCTGTGGTGGCATAGTTAATGGCTCCGTTGCCATGGGTGGGGGCAAAACTGCTATCAACTCCGGCGATAAGAACCGTTTTGCCCAGATAACTAAGGTCTGGCATCAGGGTCTTTTCGTAAGTAATGGTTTTAGAAATAATATTGGCAAGTTCGGTAGTGCTGGAAACAGAGAAACGCCCGTGGTACATTTCCGGCATGTAATCCGTACCGTTCAAGCGCACGTAGGTGAGGTCTGTTACGTGCGAATCGGTGGCACCGGTATTGGCGGCGACTGCGATAGTGCCAGATTCATCGCCAATGATGAGCAGATAAGTGGGTGCGGGATTTGCTGTAGTGGCAGTATCCCACAAGTTCTGCATATAGGCTTTGATGGCTGTAGTGGTGTTCGCTACCATAGCACCGGAACCAACAGTGACTACGTTTACAATAAATCCCTGTTGGGTCTTCCAATCCACATAGGTCTGAATGTTGCTGGTGTAAGCTGTGGGGCAGAGGATGACCATCTTGGTGGGATGGCGTACCAATTGGGTGCGAGTGTCATCATTCCAGTTGAATAGTGCTTGGCTGTATAGCTTGTCAAATTCCCAAGAGGCAGTTTTTGCTATCATGTCTTTTGTAGCTGCCATATTTGCGCCGGCAAAGTTCACTTTGATGTAGGCATTGCTGCACACCTTTATTTCTCCGCTGCTGGGATTGTAGCCAATGGGTTCATAGATGATACGGAATACCCGTACTCCGCGCATGATCCCAAGCTCTTCCACGCTAAAAAGGTTAGTATCCGCAAACTCGTTACGGCTATAGATATCGTTTTTTATCTCGAAAGGCAAAAAATCAGGATTAGCTGATTTGGATACTGAAGCCTGAGCAGGAATAATCCTGTTAAGCAGCTTTGCATCGTTTTTGTTGATGGTCAATTGATTCTTGGTTACAAACTCGAATTCCACCTTTGCACCAATCGGTACAGAGATTAATCTGCTGTAAACCGGCAATTTAGGCTCGCCGATGCGGTTGCTAAAGCCAAAGCCGTCTATGCTTAGCTGGTCAAATTTGCCAGCTTTTGTCTGTATTTCTTCCAGGCTATAATCCTGAAGCTTGAATTGTAAATCAAAACCGTAATCGTTATTGTTTACGAGTTCTGCCTTGTTTCCTGTGTTGGAAAAGTTTACTTTGCGAGCCGTGGCTGCAAAACTGAACGTGCTTACAAGTAGCAATGCTATAAGCATCGTTACCAAGCTAATACGCATACGTAACATATAGTCTCCTATCAATTATTGTCTTCTGTGTAGTGTTATATGCAAGGAATGTTCCTTAGTTATCATGTTCTTGCCTTTTCCTATACTATCAGTAAGTTATAGCAAAAATAGTATTTACCCATATTGTCAGAGCGATAAAATGTACCTGCTTTACGGTAAAAAGTGAAAGTAATCCTAAGGATGTTTCTAAGGACACCTTACTGCTATTGCCCTATCATTGCCCACCCATTGTCCATGTGGAGGGCAATGAGTGGGCAATGATAGGGCAATTCAAGCAAGGGAACACAGCCTTTGACAGTCTGCAATATTAAAGTAGTTCTGCGACGTAAGCAATTAACTTCACAGTGAAATCATAACCATGTAAGTATAGCGTAAACATATATCTTTTGCTAAAAGAAACTTCTTGACATCCCACAGCCATAGATTACACTGCCGCAATATGTATGAGTTTGTATCTAAATTGAATGGATAGTAAGGCTTAAACGCTTTAGCAAGTGAATAACTCACCAACTTAATACACGAGGATTAAATCAGATGAAAAGCAAGTTAATAACATTATTGATGTCGGCTGCCTTAGCTACATTCTTGTTCGCAGCAGGTCCCGGTGGTGTAAGCAGCGGTTTACAGATGTGGCTGGATGCAAACGCAGAAAGCCTTAGCAACAACGATCCCGTTAGTAGCTGGACAGACCAAAGTGGTACCGGGCATAATGCTAGTCAGGATTCCACGGCTATTCAGCCCCTATACAAAACTGGTATCGTGAATGGAAAACCAGCTATTGAATTTGCCGGTAAAGTAGGCGCAACAGGTGCTTACTTAAACTACGATGGCAGCATCATAGTGAGTAGCAACTATAGTATCTTTGTGGTGGCGAGAAGAGCAGCAAGCAGTCCCGCCAATCACTATATTTTGGGTGGCACCGACCCCGCTGCATACAAAAACCTACATGTCGGGTGGAGAGTAAATGATACCTTTACCCATGCCCATTATAGCAACGACTATAATATGAAAATGGATACTTATACAGCACAAGAAAAGCCTATTATCGTAAGCTTGAGGCATTCGAGCACGCTGGGGAACGATACCTATATCAATGGTGGCTTGCGTGGCTTGAATATGCTCGAAACAACAAGAAAGTCACATTTAAATGCTTATATTGGTGCGTCAATTGGAAGATACATGGCAACTGGCATAAACAACCGTTTTAAAGGTTGGGTGGCAGAAGTGATTATGTACAATCGGTATTTATCGGAAACCGAGCGCAAAGCTGTAGAGAGCTATCTCTCAACCAAATACGCAATTACTGTTGCCAGCACAGCCAGCCCCGAACACTATACTAATATGTTTGAGTTAGCGGTGAGTGCTTCCCCCACAACTCAAACCAAGGAATCGGGCGGGTTAACCATAAAAGGAGATTACAAGGCTGCTGCTGCCAGAATAAGAGCCGGACACGATAATGCGGAAGGAATAGCTGCAACCTTCAATCCCAACAGCAGTACTTATCCTGATTTTTACAGATTAAAACGTGAGTGGTTCTTAAATATAATTGGTATCTTAGATGCCAAATTCAGTTTTGATCTTGATGATTTGGGTTTGAGTGACATAAATCCTTCAGGGAATAAGTACTGTCTGCTATTTCGCAACGACAGCAAGAACAATTTTACCGTAATAGACAGCGTAGCGACGATAAATGGCAAGGTAATATCATTTACCAGAAGCTCACTTACCTCCGTTACACATAATGGATTCTACACGCTTGGGACTCTTGATAATGACGAGAGTTCGCTGCCTATTGAGCTGTCTTCTTTCCTGGGTGCTTTAACACTGGAAAATAATGTACGCTTGCAGTGGATTACCCAATCTGAGACGGGTGTTTCAGGGTTTTATTTGCTGCGAAACATAAGTAAGGAGCTAAATAATGCTCTTCAAATCAGTTCCCTTATCCCTGCCAATAACAGTTCAGGGATGTCCTATTACGATTTTACGGATACCGAACTTAGTGAAAACGGAACCTACTATTATTGGCTGCAATGCCTGAATTTGGATAGCAGCACGTCTCTCTATGGACCTGTTACGGTAGTTTATCAACCCAATGGAGATGTTACTGTTCCCGAGCTGCCGATTATCACAGGGATAAGCAGCACCTACCCCAATCCCTTTAATCCTTCCATAAATATCGCTTATTCCATAAAGGAAAGTGCAGATGTGCAGATGAAGGTGTTCAACCTTAAGGGGCAGATGCTTAAGCAGTGGAGTTATCCAAAGCAAACTTCCGGACGCAATACCTTAGTTTGGGATGCCAAAGACCTTCCCAGCGGAGTTTATCTGCTAAGCTTCGAAGCTGGAGATTTCAAGCAAACAAAAAGGATTACTCTGGCGAAATAATCCGCTGCCCACATAATATTATAAAGAGCTTGGAAGATTATCTCTCCCAAGCTCTTTAATCTATTACCAAGATAAAGCTAAGCTTTAGCCTTGCTGGTATTCTTCCTTAATTTGTTCGAACACTTTGTGCACGCTTACGATTTCGTTATTCTTATAGCCATTAACACCAGAGCAGCAAACGCCTTCATCCACTTTACCCTCTTGGGCATTAATAAGGGCTTGTGCAATGCAAAAGGACACCACCTTGTAATCGCAAGTATGCAGGCACTTAAAATAGCAGGCAATGGGTTTCTTCTCGCCGTTCATAATGCTTTGCACAAACTTGGTTTTCAGCACCCTAAGAGGCATTCCTACGGGGCTTTTTATCACCACGATGTCTTCCGGTTTATTGGCATTCAGATATTGGTTCTTAAATTCCATGCTGGCATCGCACTCGTCCGTGGTGATAAAGCGGGTGCCAATCTGTGCACCGGCTGCGCCCATCTCCACAAACTTCTTAATGTCCGCACCCGTCTGCACTCCGCCCGCTACAAAGACTGGGATTTTCTTGTCATATTGCTCTTCATATTCTTTCAGCAGCGCAAGAACCTTTGGCAATTGCTGTTCCAAATCAAACTCTGCGGTGCCAACCTCATCCATCTTCACGCCTTGGTGTCCGCCGCTGTATGGGCTTTCCAGTACTACAGCATCAGGCAGGCAATTATAGCCTTTCAGCCATTTGCGGATAATGATATTCAAAGCCCTGTCCGTGGAAACAATAGGCACCAGCTTGGTTTTGCTATCGGATGGACGGTATTCTGGCAGGTTAAGTGCCAAGCCCGCTCCGGCGATAACTATATCAATCTTTTCTTTGATGGCAGTCTGCACCATATCGGCAAAGTTCGTTAAGGCAACCATGATATTCACAGCCAATATACCTTTAGTAAGTTCACGTGCTTTGCGGATTTCATTGGCAAGGGCGCGCATATTAGCCTCACGGAAGTTGGTGAGGAAATCTGGCTCTCTAAAACCGGGAGCGACAGCAGAAATGGTGCCTACTCCACCTTCGTTGGCAACTGCCGAAGCCAGGCTGGATAAGGACACACCTATACCCATGCCACCCTGAATAATGGGGATGTTTATCTTAAGCTCACCTATGTTTATCTTCTTCATAGAGCTAATCACATCGTTTAAAACTGGAATCTTAGGAATCATCTATCTACCTCATCTATATCAAGATAATCTACTTTTTAAGGAAAGCTAAAAGCTGTCAATCATAATCTGGCAAACATGTGTTACAGGCTTGTATGGCACTCGGATGGTATAACTAAAAAAAAGCCGGCGACTAAGCACCGGCATCTATTTTGGACAAGGAAAAGGATTAGTGTTTCTTATACTTGTTCAGCCATCTCCCAATATTGAAGGGATTAAGCTCAAGGCTACGCGACAGCCCTATCTTTACTTGCGTCCCGCCTAAATTGATGTCCTTGTGTGCATCTTTCAAGCTACCGCTCACGCTTATCTTGTTCCCGTCATATTTGAGGCTGGAGGCTATGGGTGCGGTGCCAAACTTATGATCCAAATCTACATTGAACATCCATTTGGGGCTAAGCAAATAGGTGTAATTCAATCCCAGTTTGGCACCCATGGAAGTAGCGGACAAAGACAGTTTCTTGTCATCCTGTTTAGCTTTTGCTGCAAAACTGTCGAACCCACCTTTGCCAAAGAAGGTAACAGCATTCCTGCCAAACCAGATTTTCTTACTTAAACCTGTGTAGAGGGTAGCAATATGAGACGAAGTACTCTTGGAAGATGTAGTATAATCCGCAATAGGAAGGCTGTAGGCAAACTCTAGGTCTATAAAAAGCTGCTTAATGCCCCAGATGGGAGCCATATTATAGTGAAAGCCTGCATCCAGTACAAACGCTTTACTAATGTCTTTATCTAGAAGAGAGGTCGTGGGATTAACTATTCCAGCAGCTTTGGGGACATCCAAGCCAAATCTGGAGCCTGCCGAGATATTCATATCAAGTCCCGTGCTTTTTTGCTCTCTTAAATAAGCCGTTTCAGAATTTCCATTACAATAATATGCCTGAGCAAGTGAATTGGCATCACTCTTTTCAAGGGTTCTATTATCAGCCGTATTTACAATCCTGGCAAATCCAATTTTAGTCTGGCTCAAGTTACCATCGCTATCTTCAGAAAACTGAACGATGTGAAACTTATCATCCAGGTGCACCCCTTCACGCCGTCCTATCTTTGCACTAAACATCTTGTGGGGCAGGCGTTCATTAATCCGTGCTCCCAGTGCAAATTCGGGATTCTTCCGCATTTGTAGCCTTAGGTTTTCCAGCAGGATTCGCACGGCATAGTATTTGGCATATTGTTCTGGCGTAGTTTGGATTACTTGTTCGCCATGCCTGAAAGTGCTAAACACCTTAGGTTTGTTTGCATCTGAGCGTCCCTTACCGGTGGCGGCATCCGCCTGCCTGAAAATCAGCCGTGCAACGCCATCGGCATTGATATGGATGCGATACCACAGGATGCCCCCTTCCACAGTGTATTTGTGGGTGGATTTACGATAGCTCTTTTGGATATTTGAAATATATGGTAGGTACAAGTATCCGGCATCGAGCAACTGAGATATAAGTACATTAGACAAGCCATAAAGCTCTGCTTTTTGCTTAACAAGCAGCTCTGTGCTTACAGTGTCACGTGCTTCATCCAGTCTTGCTTTTTGAATATCTGGGTCGGACAGTACTTTTAAAATCATGGGAATAACAGTCTGATCCATCGCCTCTGTCATGTTTTTGGAATTTACAGATTTCAAGCTTCTGGCACTTGCTTGAAACTCATCCACATCTGCTTTAGGCATAACCTGATAGTTAAAGCTGGGAACTTTAATATAGTAATCTATCATGGAATGAAAGAAACCTAAGTCAAAATCACCTGCCTGGGCAGCGGACTCACTCATCCATACAGATTCCACTGCTAATACGGACTCAGAGGTAAAACCGCTTTCTGCGGCTACCAAGCTCCAGACAAGCATCGCTAAAATGCCAAATAGGACAATTCTTTTTACCACTATCACTTCCTTTATGATATTAAAGAAATCTTCCTTAAGGATTAGGGAATATAGACGACCAATCCGGCTCTACTTGTTCATCAACACCAAAACCATGATATGCATTGGTGTCGCCATAGTACCACACTTTTGTGCCTTCTCCTACTGGGTTACCAGCTTTGGCAACCGCCATAATCAGCTTATAGGGGGATACATACGCCATCTGATTTGTGGAAACGTTTTTTAACTTATCCACCATCTCGGTAGTATATACATCCACAAGTTTCCATGAAACTACAAGCTGCCATTTGTTGGTGGTTTTATCGCTTATGTTAGCCTTTTGTATCGCACCTTCCAGAGTAATTCCGCTTATTGTACCACTTGTTTTCCAAATCTGATCTATTGTTAAACGAAGGTCGTCCAACGCAGTGCGTACCTCTTTGGCGCGGCTATTCTTAAGATGGCGATTGTACCTTGGAACTATCAATATAGCTGCTACTATGATTATCACAACTGACAGTATAATAATAACTTTAGCCTTGCTACCCTTACGACTTTTTTCTTTGATCATAGTTATCGAATCTCCTTATCCAATAAAATTTAGCCTTTGTTCATATAAATAATAGCCTGTAATTTGAGGTGCGCAAGGAATATACTTCAAATTAGTGAAATAACTGAGGCACTTATTATTTTGGTTTGCTATCTCTGCAAACACGGCTAAACTGTAACAATGTATTAATGGAACAAGAAGATGAAGTATGGCAAGACACATAACCTTTACTCTCTAGTGTCTATCCGGTTTTGATTTCCGTTCCCGGAAGGGCTTAGAAGGCTTCTTCCCATTCCGGATAATGCAACCAAATTTATAATACAGCGAGGCAACATGGATTGGTTATTCAAGCTACTTCCCCAGATTAACAGCGTTTTATTGTACAAGGTCATCAGTTCTGTATTTATCATTCTAATGCTGTCGTTGCTGAAGTGGATTATCGTTCGCATGCTGGAAAAGCACAGCACAGATAACGCTTCTCTATTTAACACTAGGAAAACCATCCATTATGTCCTGGTAATCGTAGGTATCGTAATTGTAGGCAGAATCTGGTTTGAAGGCTTCCAATCCATCGCCACCTATTTAGGTTTGGTAAGTGCGGGTCTTGCTATTGCGTTGAAGGATGTTTTCACCAATCTCG
The DNA here is from genome assembly GCA_028681035.1 of Candidatus Cloacimonadota bacterium. The sequence continues at coordinate 23,136 of JAQUJJ010000020.1, read as the reverse complement.
CCGGTTGGCTTTTTATCATCAGCAGAAAACCCTTTGTTACCGGCAATCGCATACAGATTGGGGAGCAATGCGGTGATGTGATAGACATCCGCCCCTTCGAGTTCACCATTCTAGAGATTGGCAACTGGGTAAAGGCAGACCAAAGCACCGGCAGAATGATTCATATTCCTAACTGCTTGGTATTTACTAATTCTGTAGCAAATTACGATGTGGGCTTCCAATACATCTGGAACGAGATACCCGTGCAGATTACCTTCGAAAGCGATTGGCAGAAAGCCAAACAGATATTAACCGATATCATCAATGAACATTCCCTAAACACCACCGCAAAAGCAGAAAAGCAAATCATCCAAGCAGCCAAGAAATTCCTCATCTTTTACAAAACCATCACGCCCATCGTCTATACCTCCGTGCTGGATAGCGGCGTTGTACTCACCATCAGGTACCTAACCGAAATACGCAAAAGACGCGGAAGCACGGAAGAAATCTGGGAAAATATCCTGCTGCGCTTTGCCGAACACGATGATATTGATTTGGCATATCCCACTATTAGAAGAGTGGATTAAACCGTAGGTGCGGTCTCCGAACCGCACTCAAACAAGCGAGGCAGGTCTCCGAACCGCACTCAAACAAGCGAGGCAGGTCTCCGAACCGCACTCAAACAAGCGAGGCGGTCTCCGAACCGCACTCCTATCTTTTAGCAGCATCTGAATGCAACGCTACGCCCTTGCTGCAACATCATGCCCTGCGGAGGCACTTCCGAGGTGATCCCCTCGTCGCCACGTGGGGATCACATGGGAATCACCTGAGAATTATGTGAGATTGCAGCAAGGGGAGATGAACCGAAAAAGCCTTGACTACCATGGAAACATATACGAGGGCTCTAATCGCCCAGGGCAACCAAGAATAACCAAGGCTATAGACAAAACAAATGATAGAGATAGCTTGTCAATTTCACTATTCAGTGGAGCAGGGATCCCCCCCGGTTTTTAATTTAGTTCCTGTTTTACCATTGTCGTTCCCGTCTCCGCTGGAACGACAAAAAACAGGGGGGATGCGTGAAACATGGTATTCAGCGATTCAAACCGCTATGCTTTGGCAACGAACAATAAGACGCCATAGACTTTACATGAAAGCTGTATGTTTTAGAGGAATGCATGAATAAATATGGAGCTTGACAGAAACCTGCTTGAGAATAGAAATGGCACTGTTACCGAGTGGGTGATACTAAACTACATGGCATGGTCGCTCACCGATAGGGTATATCCGGAAACAGATGTGCCTTCCATTGTGAAAAGGTGGCAGCAAATAGCGATTTGTTCGCATCTATTCGTGCGCCTCTAGAAATCCTTTTCACCTGAATTGTGCAAAAAAACAAAAGGAGAATAGAAATGTTTTTCACCGTACCCGTTCCCACTAACGAGAAAGTGCTTAGTTACGCACCGGGTTCTCTGGAAAAAGAACAGTTAATCGCTCAATTATCTGAAATGAGCAATCAGTGCATCGAGATTCCAGCCATCATTGGCGGAAAAGAAGTGTTCAGCGGCAACATTGGACATTGTGTAGAACCTCATGACCACAAGCATATTTTGGCAAAGTACCACAAAGTTGGGCAAAAGGAAATTCAAGATGCCATCGCTGCCACCGTGGACGCAGCGCAGGAATGGGAAGACATGCCCTTCTATCACCGCTCGGCAATCTTCCTAAAGGCAGCAGAACTGCTTTCCACCAAATACCGCTATCTACTTAATGCCGCAACTATGCTGTGCCAAAGCAAGAATGCGTATCAGGCAGAGATTGATTCCGCCTGTGAATTGATAGATTTCTGGCGTTTCAATGCATACTTTGCCCAGAAAATATACGAGCAACAGCCCTTGGTTTCGCCGAAAGGAGAATGGAATTTCTCGGAATATCGTGCGTTGGAAGGCTTTGTCTTTGCCGTCACACCCTTTAACTTCACTGCTATTGCAGGTAATTTACCCACTGCGCCGGCTTTGATGGGGAATACCGTGCTGTGGAAACCAGCCGGAACAGCAATCTACAGTGGCTACTACATCATGAAAATCTTGCAAGAAGCAGGTTTGCCCGATGGTGTGATAAACTTTATTCCTGGCTCCGGTGCTCAAATCGGTAACTTTGCTATGGATTCACCATATCTTGCCGGTGTCCATTTCACGGGGAGTACGGAAGTGTTTGATAAAATTTGGAAGCGCACCGCAGAGAATGTATCCCTGTATAAATCCTATCCACGCATTGTGGGTGAAACGGGTGGAAAGGACTTCATCTTTGCCCATGCTTCCGCAGATGTAACGGCTCTTGCCGTTGCAAGCCTTAGAGGTTCTTTCGAATATCAGGGACAGAAATGCAGCGCAGCATCACGGCTCTATATCCCGGATACCATCTATGACCAATGGCTGAAGGAAGTAACTGGAATGTTGGAAACAGTAAAAGTTGGTGATGTCCGAGATTTCTCTAACTTCATGAATGCCGTAATCGATAAAACCAGTTTCGACAAGATAAAATCGTATATTGACTACGCTAAGAATTCACCCGATGCTGAAATCCTAGCCGGAGGTGGCTGCGACGATACTCATGGCTACTTTGTTCAGCCTACGATTATTAAGACCACCAACCCTGCCTTTAAAACTATGCAGGAAGAGATCTTCGGGCCTGTGCTTACCGTATATGTGTATGCCGAAAAGGATTTCGAAAAGACGCTTACCCTCTGCGATACCACATCCCCTTATGCCCTCACGGGCTGTATCTTCGCACAGGATAGGGCGGTGATATTACATGCTTACAATGCGCTGCGTCACAGTGCGGGTAACTTCTATATCAACGATAAACCTACCGGTGCAGTGGTGGGACAGCAACCATTTGGCGGCAGCAGAGCTTCTGGAACAAATGATAAAGCAGGCTCTGCCCTAAATCTACAGCGTTGGATTTCTGCACGCTCCATCAAAGAAACCTTCGTACCTGCCGTCGATTATAGATATCCCTTTATGGGCTAAAAGCTTACGTAGCGGGATTTATGAAATCATAAGCCGTTTGTAAGTGCTACGATTCACAATAGCGCAACCCTGTTGACGAATACAGGGTTGCGTTTCTTTTTGTTTGCACGAAAAAAGGATGGAGCTAAAATCAACAATAGTGGTGCCAAACTTGGAGGCATGAACAAGAATAATCACCCCAACGACGGCGGTCTAATATCTGCTCTGGTCTGCCGTTCAAACGATTTATATTGACAGCACAGCCTGTGATATTAACTATGGAACATCATTACTTTCAGAAGTAGTCTGATGGGTAGATTGAGCAATCCTTGGCAAATGCCCGCCTAGGGCAATTGTGCAAGATGTATAAACTTAAAGATTCTCGGGTAAACCGATTTATCGCGCCAAAATTCAAAAGAAAAGATAAACAAGGAGAAACGATGAAACGCCTCTTAGCAATCACCTTTTTAATAACAGTGCTATCCATGCTGATAGCTGTGGACACTGAATATCGGATAGGAGCATATAGCCAATACCAACTGGGAAACGCAATCCAAACGCGAGAAGTTTTCACCGATTTGGCGCAATCCATGTCAAATGCCGGGTATAACACTGTGCTTTATTCCATGGGAAACCAGGATATAGCGAATGACCGCTTGGAGAAAGCCCTTGCCGCCCTCAGCAAGCACGACCTCGCTTCTGTGATCGACGATTGGGCTTGGCTGGGCAACGGTCCTGTGGGCGTAACTGCCATGGCATACAGCAACTACATGAAGATGGAGGCGGAATTTCGTTTGAGCAAACAAGGAGATAAATTCAGCCCCGATATCCTAGATGCTAACGATCGTTCTTCGGACAAATACAACTACGTTTTCCGTCACGACATAGGTCGGCGGTCTAAGCCTGATCCTGAACGCTGGTCTAATTCCTATGCTTGGATTTGTGACGAAGAAGCAGATGACCAACCAGGCATTGCGCTATCCGAACCCCGCTTCCGGTGGAAACCTGACAGCCGGGAGAACTCGCGAGCCATCGGTGCTGACCTCAAATTCTATGTATATACAAATGAGAATAAGCTCTACCTGAGAGTAGCCATGCAGTGGTCCGGCGTGCCGACAGGTAACAAAGTGGTGGATATATCCATGCAAGCTTTGGCTGCCTCAGCTATGGATAGCAAATCAAAAGAGTATGGAATCTATCCTGCTAGTGCTTATGTCGATTTGGGTTTGCGGTCAGTTAATCCCAATCTTTATGGTACCAGCATCCATAATATCCCCTATACGGAACTTCCTCGGGACAAGGATAGCGGTGCCCTGGTCTTTGAGTATTATATCGACATACCTCAGGCGGGTACTGATCTCTACAAGAATGTAATGGCGGAGGAGCATTTTCTGCATATCTCACCAACTATCTATTGGCACGGGAAAGGCAGGCTGGAGATCGACTATATCGAACTTGAGGACGAGCCGCACAAGGCTCTTGTTACGGCTGGACACCCCTTACGCAAAAGGCTGCAGGACAGGCTGGATAAGATAGCCGCCGTCCCCAATGCGGCTTCCATCCTATTCTTCTATGGAAAGGACGAACCCTATCAGGGACAATTTGCCGGGTATGATAAGCTGGAAGACTTTCTGGAGAGAATGGATAAAAGGCTGCTTACCGCCACCCATTTAGAAAACTCCAACCTAAGGAAACCAAACGGTCTGCCGGATTACTTCCATTTCGGTCTGTTTCTGCATGAAGCAAAACCTTCGGTAGTGATGCTGGATGCCTATGCTCTTCAGGAATGGGGCGTGGGAAATTCCACGTTGATCCGCTGGAATTACGATGTACAACACGAGCTTTTTGTCCAGAACAAGCTACAAAATACCGTACTGAACAACTATCGCACTCTTGCCACATCCGTCCGTCGTGATCAGGAGATGAAGGACACCAAGATGTATTTTGTTCCCCAAACCTTCGGGGAGAAATATGAACCGGTGGAAACCGGGGAGTGGCGTTATTTTATGCCTCCCCGCTCCATGCAGAAATGCCTGCAGCTTTTACCATTGTGCTACTCAGCCGATGGGATGGTTGATTTCGCCATAACATCCGATCCTGGGCAACCCTTCCCGTCCGGTAGCCGTAAATACAGACGCGCCACTCCCTTGGCACATGATGCGAACTACCTGAACCTGAGAGTCCCAGAAGGCAGCACTGCATATCAGCAACTTGCGGAAGCCAATGCCAAGATCAAGGTCTATGGACCCATCATCAGTTCACTGAATTGGGTGGATGCCGATTCGATCATGGTAAAAGGTGTTCACCCCAATATCCCGCTAAATGATCTCAGGCTGAAATCCTTGCAAGTGGTTCCTGATGATAAAAGCCCCTATGAAGGATTCGTACAGTGTGGATACTACATGGATGGTAGTGGAAACCCTGTTTTCATGCTAGTGAACCGTCGTGCCGTGTACAAGAATCAGGATTCCCCTGGCATTGTTCCTTGGGATGTGGACAAATACTTCAGCGACGCTGCACCCCAAACAGTGCGTTTCACACTCGCAGATAAATTCGATCCAAAGACCGAATACACCTTGTACGATTCCTACGCAAAACAGCTATTCAAATTTAATGAAGGCGTGGCGGACGTTCCCATCGCTGGCGGAGACGGAATACTGCTCCAATTTGTAAATGTTTTGTCCGATAAGGTAAAGAAGGACATCTCCGTACAAAATGATGTCATCGTGCAGGGTAATGTTACTGTGAACAAAAAGAAGAAACTTGATTTCACTCCGGAAAGCCAAGTTACCTTTGCCCAGAACTCAGTTATCACTCTTAAAAAAAATGCAATTATGTCCATTCCACCTAACGCAGTTTTCGCTCCTGACGTTAAGTTTATCCTGCATCCCAATGCACAACTGCTTTGGGATAAGACAGCTTATCCGGAATTTCCTGCATCCATCGAGCGTATTCCTGTTAAGCGTTGCTGGTTCAAACGTCTCTTTGGCATAAAATGATGCGAGAAGGGTTACAAGAAAGCCTTAAACAGCGGTTGTAGGGGTGAATGGTGGTTCGCCCTTGATGGACAATGTTAAGCTCTCTTTAAAATCGAGTGGGAGATACTTAAGTTCCTACTGATGTTTGCAATCTTATCATGGAGTAATCTTAACTTCCTATCTACAGAGACAGCTTCCGATAACAATGCAAGGGTGCAGATCTATGATAAGGGCGACTTCTACGGCAACCTGATATCTGGTTCAAACTGATCACAGTTCCATCAGATATGAAAACCCTATTATACTATCGTTCTTTAAAATAAAACGGACTTTCGGGAAAATAAATCGCAGATCTGTCCCAAAATCTCAGATTTGTCCTCCTTACACTATAGAAGCTTGTTTTGTTCTTTTATATGTGTATAGGTGTTTGTGCCCGTAGGTACGGAAAGTGCTGTCGTTCTGGCGTGCTGGGGTGCTGCTAAAGTTAAGAATTAAGGCTCAAGTTCAATTAGAGTGGGTGATTGTATATGTGGGCTGCTTGGCAACTAGTTTAGGCTGTTCAATTTTAGTCCCTTTAGGGATGATCGGTATTAGCGACGGGTTTTAACCCGGCGTGATAAATACGTCATATAAATGAACGGGGTGACAGGTGGCTTTTTCTTTGCGTTAATGCTTACGAACATATATGATTACATCTTTCGTCCCGCTGGGACTAGCAATGTTCTATTTCTCCATTGTCGCCGGGTTGAAACCCGTCGCTAATACCTTTTGTCCCGCTGGGACTTCTCTTTTACATTTTTGGCGATCAAGTCTCCTTACCCACCATAAATGAACTTGAGCCAGAATTAAGAGTTAGGAATTAATCCCTACACTTTTTCTCTTTCCCTCTTTTTTTAAAAATTCCGCTTTTCTTCTTTGTTGAAAACTCATCTTGACATAAAATGGGGTTCATAGAAATTGCAACTGATTCTCAATACAGGGGAGGAAGGATGCAAGACCATGAACATAAATTCGCTGAGTATCTTAGCCAGAAAGGGCTGAAACTTACCGCTCCGCGCAAGCATATCTTGCTGGAGGTATTCAAGTTACACGAGCACTTTAATGCGGAAGAACTGTATGAAAAAGTGAAGAAGGTTACTCGCGATGTGTCGCTTGCCACAGTTTACCGAACCTTACCTCTCTTGATGGAGGCGGGCTTGGTGCAAAGTGCTCTCCGAAGTGCAGGACGCGATAGATACGAGCATATCTATGGTCACCCGAAGCACATCCACTGGCTCTGCCGTAGTTGTGGGGCGATTATGGAGACAGATTTACAGCCAATAATGAGAACTATTTATAAGCAGGCGAAGACCATTCGTTTTAACGCTCAGGACATTGAACTTAGTATCCGCGGTCTCTGCTGGAAATGTTCCCTAGATGAGAATGAGAATCAACCCGATGAGAGCTAAACCTATTATTGCCCTTGCGGGTAATCCCAATGTGGGCAAAACCTCTCTTTTCAATGCCTTAACTGGTGCGCGACAAACCGTGGGTAATTGGCCTGGGGTTACGGTGGAGCACAAATCTGGCATCTGTAAATTTCATGATAGGCAGATTGAGGTGATTGATTTGCCGGGCATTTATTCTCTATCCGGTGGCAGCCCAGATGAACAGGTAGCGCGCTCTTACATTTTAAGCGAAAAGCCGGATTTGATTATTAATATTGTGGACGCGAGTAATCTTGAACGTAACCTGTATCTGACTGTTCAGCTCATGGAGCTTGGTGCGCCACTGCTGCTGCTACTTTCCATGAATGATATCGCAGAAGCTAATGGCATAAGTATCGATACCTCGCATTTGGCTTTGCATCTGGGGTTTTCTGTATTGCCTCTGGTGATGAACAAACAGATGGATTTAGCTGTATTGACGGCAAGCATAGAGCATAGCTTGAACAATCCCGTAACTCCACAGTGCATCCATTATGATGAAGTGGTGGAGCAGCACCTGGACAATATTCTGCGTTTGACGGCTGATGCAGGAATTCAACATAAAGAAAAACTAGAAACCTCACAGAGCAAAAGGGCACAGGCAGAAGAGGTGTACAGTGCGCTACTGCAAAATAGATGGATGGCTGTAAAATTGATTGAAGGCGATGCGGAGTATAGCTCCAAGCTGAATGCAGAGCAAAAAGAGGCAGTCGCTAAAGAAATTATGGCTATCTCCAAGCATCGAGGGCAAGAACCAGCAGCAGTGATTGCAGATGACCGCTATGGCTTTATCCGGGGCTTGGTGAAGGATGTGGTGAAGCGCCGTAGAATTAGCCAATGGACTTTTTCGGACGCAGTGGATAAAGTAGTTCTAAGCGGGTTTATCGGCTTGCCTATCTTCTTTGGCGTGATGTATTTGGTTTTTCTAGTGGCGGTGAAAGCAAGCGAACCGCTTATTAGTTTGATAAGTGGCTCTTTAACCTGGTTGTTCGTGGATAAACTGGGGGCACTGCTAACGCTGCTATCCTTCCCTAAGTGGCTAAACTATCTGCTTAGTGATGCTTTGGGGGGTGGGATTGCTACGATTGGCTCTTTTGTCCCTCCTATCTTCTTCATCTATGTAAGCTTATCTATACTGGAAGATTCTGGTTATATGGCGCGGGCGGCGTTCATTGCCGATAAGTTTATGCGTAGGATTGGGCTGCCGGGTAAGGCATTTATTCCCTTACTGGTGGGGTTTGGGTGCACTGTTCCGGCGATTATGGCAACGCGTACACTGGAAAGCCCGCGGGACAGAGTGTTTGCTTCTATTTTAACCCCTTTTGTGTCTTGCGGTGCAAAGCTGCCGGTTTACACTTTCTTGGGGATTTTATTCTTCCCCAAACGGGCGGACTTGGTGATTTTCGGGCTGTATATGTTTGGGATTGTGATGGGAATGTTGACGGGCTTGATGCTGAAAAAGGCGGTGTTTAAAAGCGAACCTGGCAATTTCGTGATGGAACTTCCACCCTACCATATGCCGACCTTTAATGCCATAATGCTACACACTTGGCATAGACTGAAGGATTTTATCCTGCGAGCAGGCAAGACGATTCTGCTGGTGATTGTGATTATTAGTGTTTTGCAGGTGGTTAGTGTGCCAGTGGGTAAGAATAATGAGCCTGTTTCCTTGCTAGAATTGGGTGGGAAAGCAGTAACCCCGCTGCTGACACCCATGGGGATAAAGAGCAGCAATTGGCAGGCATCTGTGGCTTTGCTAAGTGGACTGTTTGCCAAGGAAGCAATTGTCGGCACGATGCAAAGCCTTTATCAGAAAGGTGAAACAGTAGAGAAAGACGAGAATAATACGCCTGCTTATGCCAGGAATATAAAAGCCTCTTTTGGCAGCTCAGCTTCGGCTATAGCTTTTCTGGTATTTGTGTTGCTATATTCGCCCTGTGCAGCAGCGTTGACCATGCTGTTTAGGGAACATGGTTTCAAGTGGATGCTCTTTTCTTTTGTGTATCTCACTGCCTTGGCGTGGATGGTTGCCACGCTTATCTATCAGACTTTGGCTTTTAATAGCTCTTCCATTTATTGGATAGCAAGCTGTTTGGGCTTTTTTGTACTAATCTATGTTAACTTGCGCAGTATAGGGAGAAAGCATGTTGAACAATCGTAACCGGGGAAGGCTAAGCCGTTTTGGCAGGCATTTCATGCAGAGAAGACAGTCTTGCCCTTGCCCTTTGGGTGAATGCTTGAGTTTGGCTGATTTACCGAAGGGAGAGAAGGCTGTTATAACTTGCAATAAGCACCTGTTAATCATTGAACGTGGGCTATATCTTGGGATGAGCTTAACGATGCAAAGAAACGATAGTGATGAACCAAATGTAATTGTGGCAGTGGGAGATGCACGATATGTGCTGGATAGGCGTATTGCTGCTGAGATAAGAGTAAAGATAGTGTAAGCCCAATATATTTATAATATCTCAAACGATAGCTTAGTAAAAAGGAAACTACGAGCATTAACCCGTAGTTTCCTTTATGCTTTATACAACTATCTGAAGCACTCAGATAGCAAGTTATACAGGATTCAAATTGAAATGTCATAGATCCGTATTGACAGCCGCCTCGGCTGTCAATCCCACACGAGGCGTGTGGGATTACGTTTATAACTCTCAATCTAAATTACGTATTATTAGTTTCTTAGTGCGATAACCCTGTAGAATTTCTTGGTAATACTGCTTTCGCTCCAGGTTAATAAACCGGTAGTGGCACATTCAGTGAAGTCTCCATAAGGTGTAGCACAGCTCTCAATACTGTAAGAAGTGGCATTGTCTATCTCGTTCCAGTCTAGAGTAACAGTATCTCCTGCTACGCTGATAGTGAGAGTAGGTGTATCCAGCGTTTGAGGGGCTTGCAGTAAATCTATCTCCAAAGAGCCAGTTCCGCTTAAGCCACTAATCGTAACAGAGGTTTGCGTAGCTGTACTGCTAAAGGTAGAAGCACTGGTTTCCACACTATTAAACCTGTATAGCAAGGTTTGAGGTGCATAGCCCAAACCAGCATGGTTTAGCAGGTAAGAGCCATTATATGCGCTGTTATTAGAGCTGGCAATGCTGTAACGAATACCACCTGTAATGGCGGCTACAGTTACACTGAAATCATCGCTACTGCTAAGAGAAGGGTCTATTGTCACGTTGTTGTTAGAAAAACTGCTAAGAGCGGGCACCAACACTGTGCTTGCTGCTCCACCAATAGCTGTATTGGCTCCAGTTCCCAGAACAGTACCTGTAGTAATGGCTTCGATAGTGTTCGAATTGCCTGTAGTAAAGCTGCTGTTTTCAGCACGAACCCTATAGCTGTAAGATGTTTCTGGTTCAAGCCCAGAGACACGGGCAACACTTGTAGTTACCGTCAAATTCTGATATCCCGTAACTGGAGCAGATCCGCCACCGACACTGTGTGAGCCAAGCCCATTGATGGTGTCCACGGCATAGCTATCCCAATCGTTAATGCTGTAAGCAGTAGTTGGCGATAAAATAGTAGCTTTTCTAGCTAGCGTAATGTCTTTACCCCAATCAGGAGTAACTTGCCCAACAATACCGACTACATCAATCTGAACGTCACTTTTGTACAAGCCCACAGCATCATTCCCGTTAAAATCAACTGGTGATGATCCAAATGTCTGATTAGCTATTGCGAGAATAGTGGCATTTGCTGAAGAGTGAGCAACTATATAAACGTCACCATTTGCAAGTGTTCCGGATAGCACTAAATTGCCTCCAAAAGCACCTGCTCCATTTACTTGCTTTCTTAGTGAGTAGTCAGTTAAATCAACTGCGTTACCAGTGCCATTATAGATTTCTATTGCTTTGTTGTTGCTGCTTCCTTCCACATATTCACTAATAAGTAAATCTGTAGTATTAGCGCTACCGCTACCACTAAAGACATCCAGACGGTAGTTATCTGCTCCGCTAACGGCATCCCAACGGGCGGTGAAGCCTTCATGGGAAACAGCAGTTGCATCTGTTGCAAGAGGTGCGTCAATAACCACGATGGCATTTGTGGAAGTGCTAATAGTGTTGGAATATGCACCAAAGCTCTCGTTAAAATCAGCCAGTACCCGGTAGTAATAGCTTGTTCCTTCAGTTAAGCCACTTATTGCCAAAGAGGTGGCACTTACAGGCAAGTTCTCATAGCCCGAAACAAAGCTGCTGAAGCTAACAGAGGTGGACAGGTCGAAGATATAGTCTGTGATACCAGCGGCAGCATTCCAGTTGGCGGTAAAGCCTGTGAAACCGATACTTGAGGCTGCTGTAGCAACAGGAGTAGGGATATCGTTATCTTCGATTTCGAGATTGAAACTACCATAGTTGCCTACAACTGCACTGTTTCCGCCGCTTACATTTACGAGAGAGAAAACTAGGCTTTCGGTGCCTTCTAATATACTATCATCGGTAATGGTAACACTTGTAGTTTGGTTTGTGCTGCTGTTTGCAGGAAAGGTGATGCTGCGTGTGGTGTAATTGCCCACATCGCTGGGAGAGCCATCGGACAAGGTAATTTGGGCAGTGGTGGCAACTGTGGCACTGGGATTAGTGATTTGCACTGTAATGGTTACACTGCCATCTGCTTCATTTACAAAGGCACTAGCAGGGTTAAATTGCAAAACTGTTGAGGCAGTTCCACCTCCCCAGATTAAACTTACGTATTCGGAGTGGTCAACGAATGGATTACGATTACCCTGATGACCGTAAACTGCTGTGTTACGGGTTAATTCTGCCGCATCGACAGGATCGCCATTATGCCACTCTATAAGTCTATCCAGCATGTCCACGCTACCTTGAGAAAGGGACATATTATAGCGGACATTAAAATAAAGCAAGGCACGGGCAAGGTTGCCCTTATGCTGGTCAGATGGTTCAAATACAGTTTGTCCGGTAGCATTTGTTCCCCTTTTGCTTACATAGCCATTGGCATAAGTGTATGTATTAGAAGCGTTGCTTACAACGTCAAAGGGTAAGTTGCCACGGGAAGAGTTAACACTACTGTTGGTAACAAATAAGTGATGTACATCTGCTTTCTTGATACTTACTTCGGAGGAGCCAAACCAGCTTTGTGCATAGGTGTGCTCGGTATTGGGATTGGAAGAGCCATTGTAAGAACTATTGATAGGGTAATCTTGTCCAGTGTAAACGCAGCGGACTACGCCACCCACGTTATCCAATTCTTGGAACAAAAAGTCTTTAGCTCCATCGTAATTGGAATAGGTGTTGTTATCTATCAAATCGTGAAGACCTGTTTTAAGGTTGCTACCGGATAGCCCTGCAACAGGTGTGTAGTAGCCTCCAAAAGGATCACTGGCAAGAGTGTTAGTAGTAATTGTATTCGAGCTGGCACTGGTGCCGTATGAATTGTAAGCCCGCACTCTGTAATAATAAGGTGTGTTTGCACTAAGCCCGCTAACTGATTGTCCGGTTGCATTTACGGTAAGGTTGTTGTAGCTGCTTAATAAAGGAGAAAAGGATGAGGAGGCTGATACATCAAGCCTATAGCTGGTAGCACCAGAGGCAGCATTCCAGTTAGCAGTAAAAGAATTTGTGCTCACATTGCTTGCTGTTATAGCAGTAGGAATAGATGGGGGAGAAGTACCGCTGGTGCTGAAACTATATTCCTCGCCATAAGCAGTTCCCTGACTGTTGGTGGCATAAGCACGGACATAATATAATGTAGAAGCGGTAAGGCTATTTAAATTGCTAACAAAGCTACCAGTTCCGCTTCCATTTGAAGTCAAACTATTGCTGATAGTTGGTGTTGTGGATGTGTTCCAGCAAACGCCCCGGGCAGTAACAGATGCACCGCCATCAGAAGTTATAGTGCCGCCGCTTATAGCTGAAGAGACAGTGATACCGCTAACAACAGCAGTAGAAAGTACCGCCAACGTGGGAGATGAGCTTGCATAGTCATTTATGATAATATCATGCACGTATACTGGGTTGCTTTGTGTTGCCAACCTAAGAGTAGTAGGAACACTGCTGTTTACATCATAATAGAAGGTTGCGCCAGTTGTGCCGATACCTGTAAAAGTGGTTATCGTATCCCATGTTGATCCACTAAGTGATTGTAATAATAATGTTCTTCCGGCTGCTCCGGCTGCGAGATGGAATTCAACATTTCCCACAGAGGGCAAGGCAGGAAACACAGCAATGCCAGTGCTTGACTTCAACTGAAGGCGTCCAGCAGAACCTGTGCCCGTAGCAGATGCCGCATTTGCCACAATGCAGTCTGTCATTGAGACCGTTCCAGCGGTTATCGTCTGCGTATAGTTTCCGTAAGAACCTCTATTTGTCCAGTTCTGGATGTTCTCGTTAATTAGTGTTGTCTGTCCCCAAACCAGCCCAAAAGCCAACAGGACAAGTGCCAATAATATCATGCGTTTCATCGTATATTACTCCTTATAGTACTACAATATCATCATTCCCATCGTGTTAAATTAACACAAGGGGATATACTTACATACAAGATACGTTCCATAAACGTAGAATTATATGATAATCTGTTCGCAATGAATAGCAAATTTTCAACACACCTGCCGCATTGCCAGAATTGTAAAGTGTGGAGTCGATTGGGCTGATATAAATTTCGCTTTTACTACTAACTTATTTAGGACGGGACACTTCCTTGAAGGCATTGCCCTATCATTGCCCACCTAATGCCCTTGTCATGGGCAATGGGTGGGCAATGATAGGGGGATTGGAGCTACAGGCGTCCCGCCTGTACCGGAGGAATAGGCGTCCCGCCTATGTTTTGCCAAAGCAGGCAAGATGCCTGCCAAACCAGTACAGGCGAGACACCTGTAACTCCAAGTCTTCGAGACGCCTGTAACTCCCAGATTTGATGATTTGCCTTCTATTCTACATGAATATAAGTCTGTTAACTCTTTGATACTTAGCCTTATCTCTGCTTTTCTCTGCTTTTCTCTGTGTTAAAAAGAAACCTTAAAGATATGCGAAGATTGAGGTTAGTAGCATCGGAGTGCTAATTTACTTTGAGTTTTGCAGCATCGGAGTGCTAATTTACTTTGAGTTTTGCAGCATCGGAGTGCTAATTTACTTTGAGTTTTGCAGCATCGGAGTGCTAATTTACTTTGAGTTTAGCAGCATCGGAGTGCTACTCTACGTTTCTCCTTTGTTAAACAAAGCCATAATAAGCATTGCATAAAAAGCTAAAACGCTTTATCATATATGAAGACCCTGCAAAATATAGCTTAAGGATGGGATTATGCCGATGCCATTTATGTTGAAGCGGATGATAGACACCGAGCTACACTTTCCTCAGAGATTTTCTACAATGGTAACCAAAAATTGGGGATTGATGTTTTGGAACGAAGGCAACAAGGCTTCTCACGATAGCAATCATGCTGTTATCACAGATTATCTTGGCGTGGAAAGCTCTGTGCGGGAGATTGAATCTTTCTATAAAAGTAAGGGCATTGCTCCAAGAATATACTCCTCACTGCAAGTAAATGATCTGGAGCGAATTACACCATCTTTGAACAAGCATGAGTTTATTCTGGAAGTTAACGATACGGAGTATTTTGTTCATGACCATGAGAGTATCTTGCACGATTCGGATGGTCTTAACATCGAGCGGGTGAAACGGCTGGATATAGATATGATGGAAACCATCGCTGTGGAATATGGGGGAGACTGGACAATCAAAGTGGTGGAAAAACACTTGCATCATCCCTCGTATCATCTCTTGGGTGGCTTTGTGGATGGCGAGCTTGCTTCTCTTGCATCGGTTAGCGTTTATGCAGGATACAGCCGAGTGGATGATGTGTTTACCAGAGATAAATTCAGAGGAAAGGGTTTTGCGGGTGCAATAATAAACCATTTAGTGAATTATCATCGTGGTCTGACAGATAACCATTTATACCTATATTCAGACAATCCATCGGCGATTAAAATTTACGAAAAAGCAGGCTTCTCCCTCATACCACAGGAATTTAAGACCTGGATGGCATATAAAGGATAAGATAAGGCTATTGGCGTTTACTGTATCAGCACTCACCTCGAGTGCTAACAGCCGAGGCGGCTGTTCTTACGGATCATACGTGCTGCGCACAACATAAATAAAAGCCTCGAACCAATGTCCGAGGCTTCATATAACTTGTTAACCTGATAACCCGTTAACCTGTTAACTCATTTAACCAGGTAACTCTTTCTTATTACTGTTTGTTTATCGGCATTCATGCGGATGATGTACGTACCGGAATGGCAGCGTTTACCTCTATCGTCCAATGAGTCCCAGCTTTCCTTCCAAGTCCCCGCATTCTTTGTAACAGGAACAAAGCTTCTCACTTTTTGCCCTTTGAGGTTGTATATACTAAAGCTCACTTCGGCAGCTTGCTTCAGTTGGTAATCCAGTTCCAAAGTGCTGCTGAATGGGTTTGGATAGCAGTTCAGGGTTGGAGTGCTTAACGCAGGAGCCAGATCATCACTATTCTGAACACCAGATTGGACTCTCCAAGTTGCGTCATAAGCAATACTATCGGAAGAGCTAATGTTACAGTGAAGAGTGTTTGTTCCTGCTGCAAAAGAACTCTCAAAAACCATGTCATTCTGAGCAGGTTGCAGAACTTCGTTCACATACCAAGAATAAGTAAGCTCAGCAGTATTGGTATAGGCTTCCACCATAAAAGCAAGATATTCACCCGGTGAGCAGCTAATAGTAGAGACAGTATCCGGATATACGCTGTTGATGCGCAAATCCAGCATGCGGAGTTGAGTGATATTAACCGGAGTAATAGGTTTGTCATTGGCACCTGTAGCTACAACACCAATCGCTTGAACCACATCAAGCCCCTCTATCACTTTCCCAAAGATTGCATAACTACCATCCAGATGAGGGGTGGGAGCAAGCGTGATGTAATATTGGCTTCCGGCACTATTGGGAGCTGTGGTACGAGCCATCGCAAGGATACCGGGTTGGTCATGCAGTAAAAGCGGACTAAATTCATCTTGAATCGTCCAGCCTGGTCCACCATAGCCAGTGCCGTAGGGGCAGCCATCCTGAATCATGAAATCGGCGATTACGCGATGGAATATCTTGTTGTTGTAAAAGCCGTTATTGGCAAGCAGAGTAAAGTTATTGGCTGTAATGGGGACAATCTCTTCGTATAA
This sequence comes from Candidatus Cloacimonadota bacterium, assembly GCA_028681035.1. Next base: position 6,535 of record JAQUJJ010000020.1, on the reverse strand, counting down.
CTCTGCTGTAAAGCTGCCCATGGAGGTGTGCCAACGGGCAAAAGAACGGGCTTGAACAATTACCGGCGTAAGCAGCAAACAGATTGCGAAGAAGAAGGTTACGTGGAGTTTCATATATTACTTCCTGATGCTACATTTTTACGCTAACGTTGATATTCTTGAATCTGGCGGGAGCAACTCCATGAGAAAGTTGCATCACTTGCCCCGGTTCACCCTTACCACAATGGAAGGTGCTATAATAGCCCCATTCTTTATCTCCACAGATAGCATCGCAGGCGTTCCAAAAGTCCTTGGTAATACCGAAGTAAGTAGGCTCTTTTACTATGCCCACTATGCGTCCATCCTTTATCTTATAGCCGATTTCGGTGGTGAACTGGAAGTTATTGCGGTTGTCATCAATGCTCCAGGTCTTGGTGAAATCTAAGTAATAGCCGTTTTCTGTGGACTTAATTAAATCCTCCAGACTGCCCTGTCCGGGTGCGATGCACAGATTGGTCATGCGCACCAGAGGAAAGTCGTCCGCATAAGAACCCTTCATATTTGACGAAGGCTCTAAGCCAAGCATCTGTGCAATGTGGCGAGAAGTCTGCTGGTCAACAAGTACACCGTTGCGGATTATATCTATCTTTCTGCCCGGCACACCTTCGTCGTCCATAGGATGGTAGCCCAAGCCATTGGGATCGGTGCTATCCGAATAGATATTTACTATGGGAGAGCCATACTGGAACTTGCCTAGCATTTCAGGCTTCACAAAGGTTTTACCGGCATAAGAGATTTCCATGCCAAAGATGCGGTCTGCCTCTGTAGCATGTCCAACCGATTCATGAAGCTGGAGAGCAAGATGCCCATTACCAATTATGATATCCGCCTTCTCTTCGGTTATAGTAGGTGCGGATAGCAAATCTATGGCTTCCTTTAGTATCCTGTCTGTGTTTTCGGCAAACTGCTGTTCATAGAAAAGCTCGAAGCCAGCCCGTCCGGCACTCATATGCCCAGGCCAGGTACGAGATTGAACTTGCCCAGAATCGGCAGCCACTACCATCATTAGGGGCAAAGTGTTAAAGTAAGAAGTGTGGCTATAGCTGCCTTCTGTGTTGGCATAATACTTTTCTTGGCGCATGAATTCGCCTGCCACGTAGGAATGCACAATCTTGCCCTTAGGGGCAATGCTGGTTGCCAGCTTTCCAAGGTAATCCATCTTCTCTTCTCTGGGCATGGTGAAGGGATTTATCTTGGGTTGGTGGTGATACTCTGCAATTGTAGCAGGTAGAGAAGGAAAACTCACCTTGTCTTTTAGAAAGTGAGAACCTTGGATAGCATTGCTTTTAGCTGTCTTTATCATACGGTCAATAGAAGCGGAAGATAGGTCTTTGGAGCCAGCAAAGCCCCAGCAACCATTCATTAGCACTCTGATGCCCATAGCGGGTGAACCAAGGGAGCTTTGATATCCACGCAAGTGACCGTTTACAAAGCTGATACCTTCGTTATCGGTAATCGTGATGCGCACATCTGCAAACTGGATGTCTGCGGTATTCAAGCGGGAAACGACGTTTTTAATAATATGTTCCATTCAAATAGTCCTAAATTGTGTGGGTGGAAGAAGTAATGTTAAATCCGGTAACCAAGGCGTGAGGTGCCTTAACTGTCTCAATATCAAAGCTTTCATAGTTTTCTGAAAAGGGTATAGTGTAAGCACGGTTTTCCAAAGCGATTACATTCTTGAGGATGCGTTCTATGCGTTCGGTGAAACGAAGGTTCATGATTACCTTACTTATCTTGCCATCTTCAATCAAGAAAGTGCCATCGCGAGTAAGCCCAGTAAGAGACGTTTCTTTGGCGTTGATAAAGTTCATATAATGCAGGCTGGAGATATAAAGCCCTTTCTTAACCTTGGATATCAGAGTTTCCAAGCTATCAGTTCCGGGAGCTATCTTAAGGCAGGAGTTTGTATTTCCATTCTTGGGAAGTCCGGTCTTGTAATGATAGTATTGGTTGCAGGTAAAGTTCCTGAAATAGCCCTTGTCAATGAGCTTAAGGGGCTTGTAGATATGCCCTTCAGAGCCGTAATCCATGCGAATCATTTCTGGGTCGTTCGGGTCATCCACAATGTTTATTAGCGCAGGGAACACCCTTTGGTCTATCTTACCTTCAAAGTAGCTGCTGTGCTGATCCAAGGCTCTTGCGCTCATCCCATAGCCAAGATACTGAACGAATTCTGCCACACAACGGGGAGCAAGGATTACATCATATGTTCCGGCTTCCACATCCGCCACTTCGTTGTTGCAAAACTCTATCTTAGCCATTAAACGGGAGCGGAAGTCTTCCAGATCGAAATAGCCAAATTCATCGCCACCAAAGGTTTCCATCACGGTCAGTTGGGTTTTCTTATGCACTGCCTTAATCTCCAGATAGATGGGTGACTGGCTGCTAACCTTATCTAGGTTGTTGCTATTCATCAGCCTACTGGAGCTATAGTTGCAGATGAAGGTTCCATATAGCTCAAAATCGTGTTGTTCGGCACTTGCAGCAAGCGAACTAAGAATATCTGTCTTTCTTTGCAGCGGTATGGCATTGATATTGTTTACAGGTTGGCGTTCTGCTGCCATGCGGAGGTCGTCTTCCACATCTACAAAGTCAGGGTCTTCTGGAAGTTTATCAATAATAGCCAAAGCTGCTTTTAGCGCAGCATCTATCTTGCCTTCTGTGGGGTCGTCTATACCGAAACTGTAGGACTTCTTGTCTTTATACAGAGATGCAGCAAGGTTAACATTATCTTTGCTGATGTTATAGTTCGTCTGGCTACGATAAAAACGGAAGAAATCCGTTTGCCAGGAGCTTTGGGAAATAGAGAACTTCAGCTCTGGATGTTTATCTAAAGCTGCTCTAAGGTATTGTAGTTGTTCATACATATCTATTGTTCCTTATGTTTTATATCCAAGTTCGGTTGTTGTGCCTGCGCTTGGGGTTTGTGCTTCGGGCAAGGAAGGTGCCTCTTCTTTTTGAAGTACACTTATTTCCTGCCACTTGTTCGCCTCTGATATACACGGCATCAAAGCTTCCCATCAGTTCAATCTCTTTACCCTCTGGGGTGCTAAAGTGGCTGCATTCTTCGGGATTGTAAAGCACGAAATCTGCATCTGAGCCAGGGTCTATACTACCTTTTTGTGGGTAAATACCCATGCGTTTAGCTGCATTTTCGCTGGTCATTTTAATGCAAGTTGCCAGTGGGACTTTGCGCTTTTTCCAAAGCTCGGCAAGCACCCACAGGTATGAATAAGCGAGTGAATCGGGTGAACTGCCCTGGAAAACTTCAGCCATGTTATCCTTATCTATCGGTAAAGAGCTACAGTTGGAAAGCAGGTATATCTTATTTGTTCGGATTAGCTCAAAGAGCAGCTCTTCATATTCGGCAAAATCACAAGCTCTATCGGGTGTAAAACTATCTGGGCTAAACACCGGCATCAAATCACTTAGGCAGGTGGCAAAAGAGATATCACTGCGCTTAGAAATGGTGTTGATGAATTCTATTGTGGGGAATGAGGACACGCGCGGGATATGAATAGGGTTTTCTTGCATGCGGCGGAGTAATTTTTTAATCGCATCCATCTGAGCTACAAAGCCATATTCCGCATGGTTTTGGTGGTCGTAGCCCTGAAACCCAAATGCGGTATCGCTCTCGTAGATATCCAAGAACAAGTCCATTATTTCTGTAAAGCTAATCTCGGGGATAGCTGGATTGGGATTCGGTGCTGCCAAGGCTAATCCCACCACACCATTAGCCCATAATTCTTGGGCAGATTCAGCATGGTAGGGATAGTCTTCGATATCCACATGACCCCATAAAGCCGTTTCAGTGTAGGCGTTTTCATCGAATAAGAACTTTTTTTCTTCAACATCTTCAGGGGTAAATACCGGGCTTTGGGTGTGATAGCTTAATTCACCAACCGTAGTCCAGCCGCCTTCCAGGGCTGCTTTTGAAATCTGCGCAAGGTCTTGTGCGGCAGATTTGTCTTCACCAAGCATATGCAAATGTGGATCAATTCCACCCGGAAGCAGAATCAGTCCTTTAGCATCGATGATTTCCACATCCTCTTCATAAGTGATGTCATCTGCGGAAATCTTGATAATCTTCTCGTCAAACAGCATATTAATCTTCTTGAAAGCTGCTGAAGAAGTGGGAAGTGAAACGTTAATTATCAGTTTCATAATTTGTTTGCCATGATGTTCATACTGCTATAAACATCCAATTTGGCGTGATAATGTAAGATAGCGTGGTTATTCAGTTTCATGGCTCATCTCCTTTGAGACGAATAATCTCATTAGTTACCGCTTTTAGAGCGGCACTGTCGTTTTGTGCGGCGAAAATAATCTCAGCTTTTCTGAAACTTGCAAGTGCTAATTCCCCTTGGTTTAGCTTGCGCTGAACCTGTCCTTGCAGCCAGTAAGCATGTCCTAAGCCTGTGTTATTGCCCCAGCGGTAGTCCCAATCGGCTACCAAAGCAAGTTTATCTATCGCCAGAGGATAATCTCCGGCACTAAAGTAATAATATGCCAATGCGTACCATGCGGAGGATACTAATTCCGGGTTGCCAATGCTTTTTTTGAGCTGCTTTTTATAAGCCAATGCCATCTTGTTCAGTGCTTTGGCGGCATCGCCAGTGGCTTGTTTTAGATAACTATCTGCTTGGAGTTTCGCACTGGCAACCTGGAGCTTTACTGAAAGCGGATAGCCTGTTCTATGCGTTTTAAGCGCGGATATTCCAGCATAATCCTGTTTGCTTTGCAGCTCGTAAATATTCAAAAGCAGCAAGTGGTAATCCAATTCAGGAGATATCTCGTTAGTTATTTCCTGCATTATGGTTTTTGTTTCCTGATACCCTTTTATGTTTTCTTCTGCATAGTCCAACTTGCAAAGCCCGCTAAGGCAGGATAACTGCCCATCAATACCTGCAAACTTTTCGTACATCTGCAAGGCGTGGGTGAAACTTTCCCTGGCTTCATTGGTGCGAGAGCTGGCTGCCAATTCCTGTGCGAAGCTAAGCATATTATCCGCATCCTGCTTAGCTTGAGGATGCCTCGGCTCTTTGATAGATGAGCATGCTGCGATTGTTATCATCAGCAAGAACATTATGCTAATGCGCATCAGGTGTCTCGTGCATGCGCTGCGAAGGTGGCATGGTATGCGTTTGCGAGGGAGCTATCCCTTTGCGAAGAATGGGATTGTTATTCAAAGCTTCTAAGGTTTGGCGTGCCTGTGCAAGGCTTTGGTTCAGATTGTTCAAGAGCAAGCGCAATTCGGGATTATTAACAGTCCCCAGGATATTCCCCAGCTCGTCAGTGGCTCCGGTTAAACTATTCAAAGTGTTGGATAATGGGGTTAAAAGTAAATCCCGATTGGGATCCAACATTTTAATTAGCAGTGAATCTGGGCGCGAGTAGTTATTAAGCGTTGTTTTCATTCCCTTAATTACGGCGTCAACCTCGTCCAGCCTGTCATTCAAGCCTTGGCTTAAGTTTGCCAGGTTATTTATCAAACGCAGCAGAACACCGCTCTGTACATTATTATCACTGTTCAGGTTTTGTGAAAGCTTGCTAAGCTCAGTTATGATGGCTTGTGCCTGTTCCAGTCCGGCATTTGCCTTCTCGGAAGCATCAGCCATGTTTACTATAAAACGTGGAATAGCACCCTGATCGGCATTATTATCCAGATTCAATTCTCTGGTCAGCTCTGCCAGATTGCTGATTATTGACGCAATGGGATCGCTTTGCTGAGGAGCTATACGCTTTAGCAACATCCTGCCTTCTTCAAAATCTGAAGAGGGGATGTTTCCTTCTGCGGGAATAGGTATTTTAGAAAGTGGATCACGGATAAACTCCAGAGTAGTTTTACTGGTAATCGGGTTCGTACTTCGCACCAGAATAGAGCCTTTAACTACTATGTTTTTATGACGTTTAAGAATATAAAACTCCAATCCTATGTTGCCATCATCTTCCAAAGTGAAGCTACGAACCCGCCCCACTTCAAATCCCCGATACAAAACGGGTGTTTGAGTGGATACCCCCAAAGCATTAGCCACTGTGCTGTGATACACATACTTTTTCTCAAGCAGATTCTGACGAATCGCTATGAAAACTAAGGCTGCAATCAACACAATCACAGGGAAACCAATGAAGGTGAAAACTATTCGTTTGGCGTGCTTTATCTTATAGCTCATATTTTTAACTCTATTACAGGCTGGTATTATACTTTTCAGCTTAGCATTTTTGTCAAGCTTTTGCTGCTCTTTTGATGAAAAAAGTGCTATTTGGCTTGCCAAACGCCGATTTGGCAAGTGGTGAAACGGAGTTCACCACCCCCTTTAACAAAACCCACGGAGAGCGATTTACCCTCCGTGGTTACCTCGGTTATTTAGCGGTTTAGAGGATCTGCTTGTCTATTTCACTGAGGAAGATATCCAAGAGGATAGCCACTACCAGTTCGAAAAAGACCTGCTCGTTGTGCTCGTTAATCAGCGGGATATTTACCACTTTATTG
>JAQUJJ010000131.1 GCA_028681035.1 Candidatus Cloacimonadota bacterium | reverse complement strand
TGTAAGGGGACAAGGGGTATGGAAAAGAGGGGAAAGGGGGTAGTGTGAACAACAGTAAAGAGTTAAGGGGAAAGGGGAGGTTTGACAAAAAAGGGTGTTTTTGGGATATGTTACGACAAGAGGTTTGACAATTTTGACAGCAGGTTTGACAAACAATTAGCATGGGAGAAGTGGGTAGGGTGGGGCAAAAGAATATTAGGGGGTAAGAGGGTATTGCATGAAACAAGGGTGGTGGCATAGGTGTAGATACAAGACAAGCTGCTAAACACTTTTTAATTCTTTTAGGCTTTGCAGGATAGCTTGCAGGAGGAAGCGGCGGGGTTTGAAGCCTTGTTTTTTAATTTTGGATGCTACAGCCCAGGCAAGGGAGTGGTAGCGATCGGAGATCTGCTGTTGTTTTGAGTTTAGCTTTGCTGAGGTGTTTAAGCGGACAGGGAGCTTGATGCCACGAGAGGAAGAGGAGAGGAGGCGTTTCTTTCTTGCCCATTCTTCAATGATGCTTACGGGGGGCATTTTACCGGGTTCACGACCTTCGTGGATATACGCAGCGTAGGGGGCAATTTTGGAATCCACAAAGACATCTATCAGTTTCTTATCCGGGTAGTATTTGGTTTTAACGGCACGGCGGAGTTTACCCCAGGCGACAAGCTTTTCATCATCTACAATTTTGACGGCTTTCTCCTCGATACAATTGGCAAGGTTGGTTAAGAGGGTATCTACAAGGGTGGTGAGATTTTGAGGCATTAGAGCCATCCTATTAGACGGTTTAGGGGCGTAACGGCGTCCGCCTGTACGGGGGTGTACTGGGAGCAGGCGAGACGACTGCAACTCCTGATGGCGGGCGTAACGGCGACCGCCAGTACGTACGTTTGTACGGGGAATGTGAGTATTTGAGCCATAATTGACATCCTCTGCATTAGCACCATCCTCTTATGGATATAAGCCCGGTGGAGATATTGTAATCTACTTCCCTGGGGTGGATAAGCCTGCTATTGAAGACGAGATTGCAGTTGATGAGATCGTAGGGATTAGTAGGGACGGAATCTGTACCCAAGAAGGGTTGTAAGGAGGGTAATTGGATATCTGAAAAGGTGAGAATACATTCGTGAAGCAGGTTTCTGGACTTAAGGTAGGAATTGTAGTAGCGATCTGTGGCATCCAGCATAGCCAAGCTGGCGACAGCAACGGCTGAGCTTTGTGGTTTTGCGGGAGGCTCAGCCTCTTCATATTCGGCTTCTATGGGGTCAAAGAGAGCGTATTTGGGGCGTTCGTCATCAATGCGGTTAATGACCTTGAACTCACCGGAAAAGTTAAGCAAAACAGCATGAGAGATGCGCAGGAATTCGGCAAGCAAGTTCTTCGCGTTATACCAGCCGGAGACGGTTTCCACTTCGCTAAGCATGATATTCCCTGAGTAAAGAATCGCCTCTCCGTTAACATCGTAATTTACCACACCCCAGTAGTGTTGGATTAAAGTAGATGGGACAGCAGGGATAGACAGGGGGTTCGAGAGGAGTAAGCTTTGCATATCTGCGTATGCTACCAGAGTTTTTTTATCTTGTTGAAGGGAATATACCCGCATACGGTATAGTTCGATGGTATGAGTATTCACTGGCAAATGAGTGGAATCGTCTATAACATTAAATGTATTGTTGGCGTCGTGCCATTTGGCGTGATGGGAGAAATAGATGCTAATAGCACCATTCCACATAATTAAGCCGAGATGAACCGTGTAATCCTGATTCCAAGGAACATTCCCACTGATTTTATCATCATTGCAGTGGTAAATCTGATAATTTGCAACTTTCCATGGAAGCCATGATTCTGCGTTATATGCGAGGTGTGCATTGAGGTATGACAGGCAGGAAAGGGATTCTATGAGGCGGAGAACCTCTGCGGGAGTGTTGTTATTGCGTTCATCTTCGGTTTGCTGTATAAAGCAGGAATTGATGATGGCGGGAATTTCCTCTATGGGGTGGGTGACAGAGCCAAGCTGGTGCTCCCGATCGGCAGCCAGAGTGATGAGTAAGCCGAAGTAGTCCATGAGATTAAACTCGATGCTTTGATCTGTAAGGCTGTAATACTGGACGGAATAGCCGGCTTCTGGCAGGACACCGGCAAAGATGGTAAGATTATTATGCTCCAAGATGAAGTTTAGGGTGTGAAAGCCGGCTTTGATCTCGCGGGAGGAGCCTTCCAAGATGGATTTGAGACCCGGGGTGTAGAGCAGTTTAATGCTGAAACGGCGGGATTCCTGAGACCAGTATTCCACGGATGAGAGGGAGATGGCATCGCTGCTGAAATCCATGATTATATCGGATTGGAAGAGGAGATCGGAATCGCGGAGGATATTGAGGATCATGATTGCTCCGGATTGGACTGGATTCCAGCCTTCGCTGGAATGACGGGGGATGGTTGTGACGAGATTTCTGCCTTTACACGGGCTTTTATGCAGGCTATGTATTCGTTGAACACATTATAGTTGAACCAATCGGCATATTTATCAAGGACAGCTCTATCTACGGCAAGGATGCGCTGTTTGAAGGGCTCGGAGATGGAATCCCATTCTTCGTCCATACCTAAGCGGGAGAACATCTCCTGTTCATCGGTGGTGTCGTCTGTCTCGAAGTAATCGAGGATGTATTCGTACTGTTTGACATCGCAATTTGTAACAGCCATATCAGCTCCCTTAGAAATATATTGATCGGTTAGCATCATAACCTTTCCGTGTTTAGCGGGTTTTAGGTTGTTCATAATGTATTCAATCTTTTGGGGATAGAAAGTTTTTAAGGTTTTCTTGTCAAGGCTAAATACTGCAAAATCGTGCTTTTGTTCGCCCTCTACCATTCTTACTTTGGGGTTCCAGACGTAGAGATTGAGGGAACGATCCCGGGAGGAGATAGCCAAGCCCATTTGTTTGAGGGGGTTTTGGAGCAGGGAGGAGACCAAAGAAAGGTATTCTTTATGGGTGGAAATACCCAGTTCATCCTTATGTTTAGCTGCATGATCAAAGAGTTTTTGGCGAGTAGCGTACTGGAGCTGGGAGGCTTGAGAGACAATAGAAGCGACATCTTTTTCTCTGAGCTGAATGAGGTTATTATAGCGATCCATGGCTGCGTCGTAGGGATTGGCAGGCTCTATATAGGGAACGATGCGGGTGCGGCAGTTGTAATGGTAGGGCGGGAGCCAAGGCTCCATATCGGAGGTGGGGCTTTGGGAAAAGTTATCATTGCCACTCCAGAAGGTGGCGTTTTGAACAAGAGTTTCCTGGGCATCGGCGCGAGACGAAGCTGCCTCAAGCTGAAAGGTGCGACCGTGCATCATGCGGCAGATATCTGTGGTGGCATCATCCATGTAGGCGATCACTTTGACCATTTGGACGGAGCGAGATGCGTATTCGCTGAGGCGTTCCTGAGTTACAGCGCGGGCGGAGACAGTATTGGCGTAGCTTTCGGCTTGATCGGGGCGGAGTTCGCCACGGACGGGGTATTTATCGGTGATGAGAGAGAGGACTTGCAGATATACAGGATCGGAGCCGGTGACTGGGGATTCGGAATCTATGGCGGAACGGCGTCCGCCTGTACGGGAGTAAAGGCGTTCAAGCTCGTTTTCCAGCTCGGTTTGGGTAAGTTTTCCGGAGAGATAGCGTCGGATCAGCAGGGAGAGGAGGTATTCCCGGGAGGCGGAAGCGAGTTTGCGGTATTTAAGAAGACTTGTTAGCTGCATTTTGAACCTTTTCTGGGTCTATAAAATACTCTGATGTATAATAGGTGCGGCCACAGTTTGGGCATTTTCTAATACGAAAGGTGGAGGACTGCAAGCGGTGGGTTTTTAGCACCTTGGTTTGGCATTTGCACTTGGGGCAATTCATAATGTACTCCTTTTCTGGATACCAGACTTAATCACCCCACCCACCGAGAAGTTGGTGTTCGGGTACCCCGACGCTGGAATGACGGGTGATAAGGATATGGCGGTACGGCGACCGCCTGTACGGGCTGATGCGGAAAAGGGGGCTTTCGCCCCCCGATATTCCCATTGTAGATTAGGCATTGGCAGCCTCGTTGAGGGTTGTATTAGCAGCTTCATTGAGGGTTGCCTTTGCAGGATCATTGAGGGTTGCGGATAGTTTTTTTTCGTTTTGGATACGATGGTATATTTCGGAAGGGGATTCACCTTTGAACTCTTGAGCGATGGCTTTATCCAAGGCAGTTACAGGCATACCCTTTACCTGCATCCAGGAGCGAATGAAGGTGATCTCTTGCACCAGATCGGCGAGGTAGGAAGAGGCAGTATGCTTCATGGATGCGATGGTTTCTTCATAATCCTTTTTCTGCCTGCCGAGTTCTTCTATAGCCTTTTGCATATTGACGATGGCGGAATCCCGATCTTTGATGCGCTTGTAGAGGGTGCGCCGAGCCTCACCATCTTTTACGGTATTGGCAGCTTGAGCTTTTATAAGCTCGGCAAGGGGAGATTCGAGAGTGCTGAGCTTTACAATGATATCCGGGAGCTGCTTCTCGGCAATGGTGATGAGCGAAGAGCTGAGCGAATCATAGGAGAACTCGACCTCCTTGTGGGTGTTATTTATTTGCTCTGAGAGCTTGTCTATGACAGCATTTGCCTGGTTGGTAGAGTGCATCATTATCTCATGCTTGAAACCCAGGGGATCAAGGATTGAGAGGTAGATGTTCTCGGCAGTAGATTTTACATCTGAGTTTAGGATTACAGCTTCTTTTAACAGCCTATCAAACGCATTTAGATTATCTAAACCTATTGCCCGCAGGCTGTTGACTTCCGAAATTACGACTTTAGCAGCGTTTTTGACTTCGCAGCGGATATGATCCCTTAGAGCCAGCTCGCTGATGCGATCCTGTTTCGTTGCCCTGCGGAGGGCAAAGGCAAGGAGGATAAGGGCAAGGATTTGCAAGATGGCGGAGATCATTTAAGCCTCCTTGTTTTGGGAACCGATGGGGACATCGGCAGACCTTGCCAGCGAGGACGCAGGCATTCCGGGAGATGGCGGTACGGCGACCGCCTGTACGGGGGATGGCGGAACGGATATCCCAATGAGTTCTTCGATTTTTGGGGTGATGGAGATGTTATCCACCACTTTCTTTTCGCAGGCGACCTTGGCGAGGGAGATATCATCCAGGGTTTTGAGCATGTCCTTATTGGGCTCTTCCTTCACGGAGATGAAATCCAGCATTCCCAAGCCTTTGAGGGCTTTGAGACAGATTGCTTTGGAGATAATCTTGACGGAAGTGGACACACGGAAAGAAATGGAGCCGTGAGGCAGATCCTTGGTGCGTTCCTTGGTGAATTCATCTTTGTGAGCTGTCGCATAAGAAGAGATGGAGGACTGCAAAGCTTCCATTTCGGCAATGAGCGGAGCTGCGTCAGTGCTGAACTTGGCGGTTATTTCGCTGACGAGCTCCGTCATTTTGTTTTCCAGATCACGTTTTTGGCAGGTAAGTTCTCCCAGGCGTTTGAGAGAGGTGTTCACTTCTTCCCAGTTGTTTAGTTCGGGTGCGGTTGTTTTGGATGGTTGTTTTTTCATTTTGATCTCCTTTATTTGTTTATGGTAAGGCTTTTCTTACAAGCATGAGCAGAGCAGTTGCTTGTGTGTAGTTGAGTTCACGGAGGCTTTCACCATAACCCCATTGGGACATATTCTGGTGAAGCCATTTGATGTCTTTGCCTGCCTTGGCTACATGCGCCATAACGGCACTGTTCAGCTTTTTCTTGGCGAGGTGCGCAGCTTTGGCAGCATAGGGCTTGAGAGTGGCGATAGCCTGGCGCATTTGGGTTTCGTTTAGGACATTGGCGTGGGTGACGGAGAAGGTTTTGAGCAGGTAGGCAGCGAAGCGGGAGTGATTTTGCCCGGCTACGGCTTTGTCCCAACCTGCTTGTTTCACGAGGTGCCAGAGATAGGTTTGCTGGTCTTTGAAGCGTTGTTTTGGCATGGTTAGCTCCTTAGTATTTGAAGATGACGTTTTGGGGTTTGGTGGGATCGGTATCGAAGTGGACAAAGCTCTTGGCAAAGTTGATGCCAATGCGTTTGCAGCCGGCTTTGATGAGACCGCACATGATTTTGAAGAGCTGAGCTGAAGAAGCGAAGCGAATATCCAAAGCCTGACAGAAGCCTTCAGGATTGGGAGTATGCGCACTATCCGCAACCCCACCCACGGCTTTATTGTGCTTTGGGCAACGGCATCCGCTGGTGATGAATAACGCAAAGCCGCAATAATCCCGGGTGGATTGGAAGACGGAGATGGTTTTTGGATGCAGCTTGGAGAGACCGCAGCCACATTTGCAGGTGATTTCGGCGAGGGTGAGGTTTTTGCTGAGATTAGGCATTATTTCTCCTTGTTTTGGGGGGTGAGAGCCGATGGGGACATCGGCAGACCTTGCCAGCGAGGACGCTGGCATTCCGGGGGACGCTGGCATTCCTGTGATGGAGAGTGATCCTCTGGTTAAATCTTGCCAAGAGTTGCTTAGGGTAAGCTCTTTCTTGACTCTGCGATATAAGGACTTTTTGCCATCGCGTTTGGCAGAGATGTGCCCAGTTAAGGTCAGGATGCGCAGGTAACGGGAGAGGGATGTATCGCTGTATATCCAATCATTGCGGATCGACATACGTTGACGCCAGATGGAAGTTGTGATGAGGTTTAAGAGGAGAGCGAGCTTTTGGATATCGGGCTGCCAATCGTACTGGAATACTGCCTTCGCCTGAATGACTGGCTTTAACAGATAGACCCCATGCCCGAAGCGGACAACTTCTCCGGAGCTTTCCAGCTTGTTCATGATATCAATAACGCGGGTAATTGGGAAACCGGTGACAGCAGAGAATTCATCCAGATGGAATAAGCCGGAGCCCTTTACCCTGCGATAACGGGAGATGATTTCGAGATCGGTTGCTTGATTCATTTACCTACCACCTTTAAGTATGTATTCAGGTCTAAACTTGGTTGGGAGAGTTTAAGGGCTATTTCCTCGTATAATCTGATGGCTTTTACAACCTTACGTGCATCTCCTCTGGCTTGGGGTTTTTCGTTGGTGTAGCGTGCCAAATCCGGGGAAATAGCGATGGTTGAAAGTTCTGCACACATCATGAGGACATCGTTATCGGTGAGGGGCTTGAACTCCGCGAAGTAGATGAAGCGATTGTAATAGTGAGAGTTTAGCTTCATGACCTTCTCACGGAGGTCTTGCATGCCCACCATGACAACGGTGGCAACAGTGTTGTCGGCGATATCACGGAGCATGCCAATGATCTCTTCATGGGGGTAATGGATGATGTTATCCACCTCATCGATGATGATGACGGGCATGTGATTTTTGGAGGTATTAAGATTTATGGTATCCAGGATGTCCCTGAAGAGGCGAGCTTTGGGGCCAATGATCGGATCGGTGCGAGAAGGCTCGTAACGCTCACGCAGTTTGTGAAGCAGCTCCACAGTGAAGCTCTTGGGGGTGCTGGCTTTAAGGGCACTGAAATATACACAATCGTGCTCGATGGCATAGCGCATGGAGAACTGGGTTTTTCCCAGACCAGGCTTGCCGTAGATCATGCCCATGCCAACCTGATGGGCAACAGGGCGGGAGAGGATGTAGGAAAGGCACTCCAACCCGCGCTGAACATTCTTTGTTTTAACAAGCAGATGGCTGTTCATAAGTTATACTCCTTTATGTGGTTTAATTACTAACGCCGATGGCATCCAGGAACTCGCGGGAGAGCACCTCGGGTGATTCCGGTTTTTCTTCCGCAGGAACGGCGTCCTGCGCTACAGATGCGGGGAGGGCGGGGAGGGCATGCCCAAGATTGGTGAGGCGGGCAGGCATATTGGAAACCTTGATAACGGCATCCTGGAGGAACATGCCACCATCTTTTGTGAGGGCAGCTAAATCGTTGGCATCCTTGCGGGTGCGTTTTTCGAGGCGGGCACGCATCTTCTGGGTGTTAACATAGCTGAGCTTATCTTCATCGGAGCCACGGACAGTGACCAGGGGATCGTGTTCGTGGCGGGCAAGAGCGCGGCAGATGGGGTTTTTGGCTTCGTCGTAAACAAAGACATAGCGATCGTCCATTTGATCGTAACGGACATGGACTTTGCGACCCACGTAATCCATCAAATCTTCGTGATAATACATGATGCCACGGATTTTAACGCCATTGCGATCCAGCTTTTTGACCTCGGAAGCCATCATGAGATACCAAAGCTCAGAGGCATCACGGCGGCGATCGTGAGGGATGCGGGCGACACCTTCCTGCCATACTTCCAGGGGGCGGCGTCCGCCGAGACCATCATGAGGCTCCATGCCATAAACTTCCATAATATAATACTCTATCAACACTTTGGCTTCCATGATGGTGAGAGCTTCGTTGCCACGGAGAGTTGCGGCTATCTTTTGCAAATCCTTCTCGTTACGAGATAAGGAAGCGGGTTTATCGGCAATACTATTGCCCAGGTACAGAGGCAGGAAGCGCGCCAAGCCATTGTCCAAGGTGCCAAACCAACGCTCCATGGGGGCTTTACCGGTGGGGTTGTAAGGAAGAGAATCCAACACTTCCTGAACCCCGGTGGCATAGATGGATCCAATGACATCGGCAAGCTGATCACGCTCTTGCTGCAAGAACTCCTCCCGCTCGGCACGGGACATCTTTTTGCCTACGAGATCTTGCGCTTGGAAGCTGCGACCATTATCTGCCTTGAAATAGAGGGGAACATAGCCCCACAGGGTGATGGCATTACGGTAGGCAGAGGCTATCACACGGCGGTTCTCGGTGAAATCCATATCGAAACCAACTACCATACGGCTGGCGTAATCCATAATAGGGATAAGGGTGGGACGGCAGATAGTGTTGTTATAGGGGTTCTTGACCATAAAGTTAGCCGTCCAGCCATCGGAGAAATATAGCTCTCCCACGCCTACGCAATCGTGATTTATTAGGACATGAGGCACGTAATGCTCACGGAAATACTTGGCACCCCTACGCATGTATGCCCAACGGGCGGCATTGCGCTGCGCAAAGACCTTTACGGCGCGCTCCATGGTGCGATCGGATACGGATTGGGGGCGGTTTTCGAGGCGTAGCTTGAGATGCCAATAGCGCAGGACAGAGGACACCGCGGGCTTGTTATCGCTGTGCAGCAAGCCGATGATCCAATTGAAATCGTCTAGGGGGACACCGTGGCCAACCTTACCGCTTTTCCACTCCGGGATAAGAGAACGCCAATCGCGGTTTTGCTTCCAGGCTTCGATCCAACGGCGGAGGGTGCTGGGGCTGATCTTGTCCAAAGTAGCAAAGATGAGCGGGTGATGCATACCTGTGTTATATATTTCCAGATAGGCGGAAATAGCCTTGTTCAATGAGAGCTTTTCAGCAGACATAAGGCGGGACACCTCCTCGCATACTTGAGCACGGCGGAGGGCGATAACTTCCTGTTTCTCTGTTAGTTTGGCAGAGCCGGAAGTGAGAGTGCCGGAGGGCAGGGCAAGGGCTTGGGAGTCCAAGTGCTGGGGTGCTGGAGTGCTGGGGAGTTCTGCAGGATTGGCGGAAAGGGGAGCAAGAAAGGCTGCTCCCTTACCGCCTGGCTTGACAAGCCCCGCCGGATTGGAACCGGCTTGCTCCGAAAGTGAAAAGGGCTGGGTTCCCGTCTGCGCTGGAATGACGGGGGCTGTTGCATCGGTTGCAGTGGTTGCAGTGGTTGCAGTGGTTGCAGTGGTTGCATTGGTTGCATCGGTTGCATCGGTTGCATCGGTTGCATCGGTTGCATCGGTTGCATCGGTTGCATCGGTTGCATCGGTTGCATCGGTTGCATCGGTTGCATC
>JAQUJJ010000130.1 GCA_028681035.1 Candidatus Cloacimonadota bacterium | reverse complement strand
TATCCGCCGACAACCCCTTTGCGCACTTTCGACAACCCATTTGGAAATCTCCCCATGATTCTGCTTACTTTTTCCAAACCCCTTGTCGAATCGACACCAGCTTTGACTATTGAAGTGTGAGTAGTTGTCTATTGCCTCTTGCCACTGCTTTTGCAAGAACCCGTGAATCGCACTTCAATACCACGTGTAGTTCCCTATTCTGAGATGGTGTATTCTTAACTTCGCCACCATTGGAATAGTTATTATTGATAGTCCTATTTACCACCTGAGCTGGATTATTTATCTTAATTGTGCTCAATGCCTTACGCACATTAGATGCATCTCCGAAGTTCAAAGCATCAAAAAATGGCAGACCAAACTGCTTAACCCTCTCTGCGGAGATAATATACTCATGATCCGATATAGCTATTATGTTACTATCCGAAGTAGGCGTCCCCTTACCCTTATACAACCCAGGCGAACCACCTTCAGCAAACTTCTGAGACGCTATCGTTTCCACTTGAACAGCCCCCAGCGCTCCAATCGCAATTGCAGCAGGAACCGCATACCAAGCCGGTTTAAGTGTCAGTGCATTTGTCACGCCTTCTGCGGTATTCATCATAGCCGAAGCAATCTGCACTTTTTGTTCAATTCGCCTCATCGTCCGCACTTTCTTCTCATATTCGGCGTTGATTTTCTCCTTTTCGGAGCTCAACCATGCTTCAGATCGGCGTTCTGTTTTGGCTCTATCTTCCAGCATCTTGATAGCGTTGTTCTTAGATGATTCCATGTTACTGTATAACTGTCCCCAAATAGTGCTTATCTGCCCTGCTATCTGCTGATACTGGCTCACAATCGCATCCTGATCGCTTGGCTGAATCGCTATTGCGCTAAATAGCTTTCCCCTGAAGCCACTGCTGTTCCTTTCCGCATCAAGTTCTTTCACTCTTTGCTTCAATATCACGGATTTCTGGTCTTCAGATAGCTGCATCATGCGCACATCTTCTTCAACACGTGCTTTTTTCCATGCGTAATAGCCTGCATCGAGGAACTTTACCTGGTTGTAATAGCTCGCCAAGTCGCTATCCCTATTCCCCGCCAATTGTGCTTTCTGTGCACGTCCTTTCAGCACCTCCAGCTTATCTGTCTCTGTCTGGCTCACATTACCATCTGCTGCTACGATCAGCTTAAGCGTTTCATAGTATTCCCACGCCTTATCGGCTATCTCCTGATACGTTACCAGTCCAAGCTCTCTAAGCTCTGCCAAATGGCTCATTTCGGCTTCGTATTGCCCCTCGAAACCGATCATTATCTTATTGTCAAAATCCTTCTTGTCCTTATCCAGGCTTTTCACTTGGGTCTCTGTCCAAGCCTCTCTATCGCTACTATTAGTAGGAAACAGCTTCTTGCCTTCGGTTTCTATTTGGCTTTTCTTCCAAGCGTAATATCCTGATTCTGCAAACTTTAGGCTCTCAAAATGCGCTGCTGTAGCATCTTCTTCCGCTTTCTGGTATTTACGCTCAATCTTAACTTTTTCCACCAACCAATTCTGCCGAAGCGATTCTTTAGCTGCTTCATTTCCCTCTACCAAAGCCTGTTCTTTTTTTAGCTGCTCTTCCAGTCGAGCAAGTTCGATTGCCTTTTCATTGAACAGCAATTTCTTTGCCTGTTCAAAATCAGCTGCTTTTTGCAGCACAGCGTTTTTTTCGCTTTGCCCTTCTTCACTCCTCGCTTCCTTGCTTCCGCTCCCTCCAATGCTATTTGCCACCGCCTTTGGTGCCCCTTCTTTTAACATAGCATTATACTGGCTTCTTTTGCCTATCAAGGTATTTGTCAGGATAGCAGCCTTTTGCAGTGCTATTTGTTCTCCGTTGTTAAAGTTACTGCTTTGCTTGCCCAAATCCTCAAACCGCTTCGCCATGTTTTGTAGATAAGCATCGCTAAACGTACTGCTATCGCTATTGATCAGCTTTTGCATATCCGCCTTAACGCCTGCCAATGCTATTCCTCTGCTGCCGCTAAAAAAAATGTCTCTCCAGTTAAAGTCCTTCACCAGCGTCTCATAGGTCTCCACACGTGTCTCTTCCATGCCTATCTTTATCATTTTCAGGCTGTTCTGCCATTGCTGCCATGATAGTTTAATCAGTTCTTCTTTAGCTGCCTTAGCTGCACCTTCAACCCCCTTCAGGCTATTGCTATAGCTCCCTGTTTGGCTTATCAGATTAGGGTATTTCTCCGCCAGGCTGCCGTGTATCCCTGCCAGTTCACCCTGTTCTTTCTTATTTAGTTTAGCTTGTCCAGCAAGCTGCTGATAACGCTCTGTAAGCTTCATGGTAGCCTTGGCATCGGCTTCCTTTTTGCTTAGTTCTTCGCTGTTTTGTTCCAGCGTTTTTCTTTGCACATCATATCTATCCTTCATCGCACTGGTATTCACCTTCAGGATTGCATTCAAACCCACGTATGCTCCCGTTATCCCTATCACAATCCAACCCAAGGAACCAATACTCGCCAAAAACCCTTTAGCTGCTGTCCCTGCTGCCACAAAAGAAGCACCCACTGTCCCCATTGCCCCGCTAAAGGATATTGTCCCGATCGTTGCCGCTTTATTTGTTGCCACCACGGCGAAAACCTGCGCCACATAAGCTTGTTGTTCAAGCGTTAAGGCTGCATATGCTACTCCCTGTACCATTATCGCTAGTGTATGCTTCACCACCATAGCATTAGCCAGCAACAGCCCCAGCGTCATAGCTTTTGCTTCTCCGCTCATGGCACTGGCTGCTTCGATCATCGGTGTCATCAGCTCCACAAAACCTTCCATCACGGGTAGCACACCGGTTGCCAAGGTCTCCTGAAAATCCCCCCAGGTATTCTTCAGTTGGGTCATTTTACCAATGGAAGTATTAGCTGCATCCTCTGCCAGGGGAAAGTATTCCAGCCCCCGCTTCAGCACCATTTCAAATTTCTCTGCTTGGCTGGCGTTTTCATCCAGCACCAATCCATAACGCCCCAGCATACCGGTATTGCCGGCAGCAGCCTTACCCACCAAATCCATGGCTGTCCCAAGGTCTATCCCAAATGCTGAAGATAGCCCTATTGCAGCTTTAGTGGCTCTTTGCAAGCTTTCCACACTATCAAAGCGCGCTATATTCTGCATCTGTGCCATGCTGGTCATCAGCATCTCGTCCCCATACACGGTTGCTTTCTGAAGCGAAGAGGCATAATGCCCCAGTATCCTGGCATTATTATCCACTTCCAGCCCAGTAGCTCGTAGCGCACCTTTTAGCGTTATCTCAGCAGATTCCTGCTCTTGTGCTGCCCGCACCATTGTCCCGATAGTTTTCTCATAAGCCATACCCACGGTTTGCAGTGCGCCCTGGATACCGTTTATCACCAGGCCCCATTCCGCAAATTGCGCTTTCACGCGGGTCATAGGGCTGCTAATATTCTTTTCTATACCCACCGCAACCTTGCTAAAATCCGCCTCAGCATCGATATCGTACTTACGCAAAAGCTTTTCCACAATGGAATTTAGTTCTTCCTTGCCTTTGAAATCCAGAGTTATGGTATATCTTGCATCGCTCATTTGCTTTCTTTCCTTTTTAGCTTAGCTTATGGGTTAAGAGGTAAAAATGTTAATATTCATTATGCTGTTTGCCCTTGTTACTTGGTGCTTAATCCGTTTTTTTTGCTGGCTTAATTCAGGCGAGCCTATCCGCACCGGCACCATAATAGATAAATACATCAAGTAGCCCCCATAAAAGGACACATCAGCCCCGCCCGCTCTTCCTGCCACATCCCGCATAGCTCCACTGCTTCAGCTATCTCAGCTTTGTTCGCATCGATGCCTATTCTTGCTAGCACATAGCGCAGCCTCATAAAGATGTTTCCTGGCTCAATATCCCCAGATTCTCCGCTTCCCTTAATTTTAAGGGTCCCACGGTAATATCTATCAAAAAAGGGATAATCACTCCCAAAGCCTCTTCCCTGCTTGCTTCTCCCCATGGCGTGGGTTTGTTATCTTCCTCTTGGGCGTCGCAAGTTTCACTCCCTGTGATCAGCTCACATGCCTCCGCCAGTTTGCCTGTCATCAGCAGCTTTCCACAAAGATCACTATACTTCAGCTCACTGATCTTATCCAAATCTCCTGTCAAAACACCCTCAATTCCCGCTTTCTCAAATATCGGATACAGTTTGCTAAGTGTGGTAATATCTGTCTTAATTTTCATGGTTTTATCCTATAATTTATATTTTAAAGGTTCATCGTTTTGGGTTACCACTTTCTCTGCAACCCGTGCTGCTAAATAGCTTATTAGATTGTCACTTATTGCCGCCCCGTCGATAGTCACGCTTATGTGTATTGTCTCCGAACAGCTCTCCTCCCCCAGTAACGATAAGCTTACTATTCTTGCATGAGCATAGCTATATTTTGCCATCGATATCGGAATATCATACGTATATGTGCATTTACTGCTACTTTGGCGAATCAGCCCTATTTCATTCCCTATAATCTCAGTATCACTATCATCATTAAATAACAGCTCCAAGCCATATGTTTGCCCAGAAAAGGCATCACTGGGCAAATCAGCATTAATATACAGCCGGTTATCTGCCGTACTTATGCTTAGATTCTCTGCTTTGGGGGGAGCATCTTTATTTATCAAATCGCCATACGCCGGCAAATTCACTGCATGATGCCCCGTCCCGCCCAAGTCGCTTATGCTCTTTAGATTACGGTACCTCACAGCCATATGCATGTATTTACCGATCCAACCGCTTTCTTTGTGGATATTAGCGATGTTAGCGATGCTGCCTTCTGCAAAGATCGTAGCTCCGCTACTTGCCACTGGGGTTCCGTTCACTAAGCTGATAACAGTATTGGCAACCGTGTCCACACACCAATAGAAAAGGTAAAAACCTCCCCAAGGATTGTTTATAGTGGTTACCATGCTATACAAAAACCCGCCCCTGTCTGCTATCGCAGGTGTTCCCGGTGTAACTGCGATAAGGCTCTGTATCCCTTCTTTCACCTGCGCATAGTTAACTGCATCATTATCCAGATACCCACTGCCAACGTCCCTGATACGCATACCGGCGGCATACATATCACGGGTAAGCGTTAGATTTCCACTAGCAGTACTGAAGCTGGGATTATTCTCCAGCACAAAATCTCGCACCTTCTCAAAGCTGATCTTCTTGGGGGCATAGCTCTCGCTGACGTCCACAATCAGCATCAAATCTGCCAAACTCGGTGTCAGATTCGTCTCCAAAGCTTGTAATAAACTGTCATCCATCTATCTCTCCTTATCCAAAATTAACGTTCTTACCGGGGTCTATTTCCTCATACCCCGTCTGTCGCACTATCAGCCTGCTGCCATCTTTCAGCAGCAGATATGCGTCTTCTGCCAGTCTCAAATATCCCGGACGGTTAGCTACCAAAGGTAAATCTTGCATCAATTGCTTGGCTTTGAACTTTAGTTCCACCGTTTGCCCCGCATTCAGGTTGGTGATTTCTTTATAGCCAAAGTTCCCATCCAGCAGCACCCACAAATCCAGGTTTATCCCAGTGGCATAACGCGGTTGCAACAGTATTGGTACTCCGCTTCGCTTACTGCTGTTTATCATATTCATCAAGCTGAGGTGCTTCTCCAAATCGGCATCTTTTATGTTATATAGCTTTATATATGCCACTGCCCGCCAACCTTTAAACCTGTTGATCAAATATCCGGAAAGCGTCTCAGCCCACTCTTCCACCGGCTCAAAATCCACTATCCCCGCCGGATTCTTAGCACTGAAGACTACTGAAACATCGCCCAGGCTAAACCGTGGCGCACCATAACTCAATATCGGGTACATCTAATCCCCTTCGTACTGGCGGTCGCCGTACCGCCCTCCCCGTAACGCAGGACGCCGTTCCTGCAAAAAAACCTCTTCATCACCTCACCACCCCTCATCACATAAACCTAAAATTAATTATCTTGTTACCCGCACTCCAGTCTATAGCCAGTGCCAATGCCCAAAACTTATCTCCGTGATGCTCACTGTCCTCACTGTTATAGCTGAAGGTACTGGTCTTGTTGGCACTTCTGCGGATAGACAGAATATGGCTAACCAGGCTCGGATCATTAGGAATACGCACCCGCTTCTCTTCAAAGGCTATCTTTACCTTCTTAGCCAGGCGTTCTTTAACCGCGGGGGCAAAGCTAACTCCCCGTACTTTTTCTGGATACAAATACTGCAAATCCTCATGCAGGTTCATGCCTATACCGCCCTTATCTATCGCCATAAGCTGTGTCCCAGGCTGTCCCAGGATGTTGCTAAGCTTCTCTTTTTGGGTCCGGAATGGCATCTTTTGCCAGCTCTGAATGCCACAGCACCATACTACCTTATCCAGGCGGAAAGTCTCTGCCACGGCTGTTTCGTCTTTGGTTCTACCTATATCAACGCCATAAACGAAGTTGCGCTTACCCTTGCTTTCCGGGATCATCAACGCCAAAGCTTCAAAAGCTTCACTGCCCGGATCATACAGGCAAGGCTCTATCAGATTATAGGGTATATAGCTATCAGTAGTATCCAGGGGAATACATTCATAAGCTTGGGCAAATTCTTCCGGATCGAATAGCTCGCGCAGTTCCTCTATATCCACCGGAAAGCCGTCTCTAATCGCATCATGGATGGTAACGCAGTGTTTACTCCACTTCTCGCTTTTACGCTCCCAAATCTGCCAGAATTTGTCTATACGGCTCTTTGGTGTGCTGATCACAGTTACCCGCCCATTAACGGCGGTTATACTGGGAACAATCGCCTGCCAGATTTCCTTGTCTCGAATCGTGAAGGCAAATTCATCCAGGTAAACATCTCCGTTAAATCCCCTGGCTGTCCTCCAGTTTGTGCTGCATACCATCAGGTGTTTACCGTTGGCAAGTTCGATAAATCCTTCTTTATCCACTGCTGCCAGCATGTTCATCCCTTCCAAATGCCACCGCACATAATTCATCACGACTTCAGCATTCTTCTTGGATGCAGATACTATTAGCTGATTCCGCTCCCGCACCAATGCCCCGGAAATCGCATCCAAGGCCAGGCTTAGGCTGAATCCTATCTGTCGGCTCTTATTCACTATCCGCCACCGGCTGTCATCCGCTAAAAACTTAAGCTGATAAGAATACAGTATCTTCTTGATGTAAGGTGCCAATATCTCTATATACTTGTTCACACTACCTCGAACTTAGCGGTCACATTACCCGTACAGGCGGTCGCCGTACCGCCTTCTCTGGTAGTGCAGGACGCAGTCCCTGCGAAAACGCTTCCGTCACCGCAGCACCCCCGCACGCCAGCACTCCAGCACCCTAATACCTTCACCCCCATCACCCCCGCAACATATTCAAAGCCGTCTCGGCATCGCTCGGAACCACATCAAAAGCCTTAAAACTTATATCCGTGGTCATTCCCAACCGTTCCTTAAAGAACTGGTCAAGCTGCCCGCCAAAGATGTTCTGCAGAGGCTTTATCTGGGTGGTAAGGAATATCTTCAGTTCGCCGGCTGCTTCTCCTCCCCCGCCCAGGCTCCCGGGAATCATAATCCCTGCCAACCGTGGGGGAACTCCATGACAGCTAATTATCTCCATCATGGTCTTGTCCTGCAGTTCCAAAAACTTACCCTCTTTGGTATCCTGAAGCTTTTCCAGTTGCACTTCCACGCCCTCTGGCACTGGTGCCACGCAGAATTTAGAAGCGTTCTCCACTCCCCGGAATTTATCCCGGAAGAATTTGCGCAACCCGGCTTCAGTATTAGGCCCCAAATCCCCGCCTTTAATGAACAATATGCCATCGGGAATAGCGTTATTGGCAAAGAAGTTCTTGTTGTATTTTTTGATCGTAGATAGTAGTTCAATCGCTTCATCTTCTATCAGTGGTAGATAATCCGGGCAGCCCCAAATGGAAGATAGCATACTCGGCTCTCTAAAGTGCCAAACCTGCTCTTCGCTAAAGTCCACCTTGTCTTTGCCGTTTTCCTGAATCCAGCCGCCATCCTTACCGGCACTAACTGTCCAGCTTGGCATGTGATACACTTCAATCCCGCTACCTGTTTCCACTACCTCCCAAAAGGCATCACCAAAGATGCGTAAATCAAGAATAGTCTTATGCAGCAAGCTAAACACGCTGTCCTCTCGCACGCTTTCCCGCAGCTTGGTTACCACCTCAGGGTTCTCTATCCCTTCCCCCAATATGCAGATTGTCTTTAGGTTTATACACCTCTGATGGTAAGAGTTGAGGTAATAGCAATCTATCAACTCCTGCACATCATACGGTCTGCTGCTGTCCTGTTTTTTGCTGCTCCCTTGTTTGCTGCTCTTTACAACCCAAAATCTCATCCGCTTTATCTATCCTACATCCCTTTGTACAACACCAATGCTCTCGTCCTCATCTAAAAGGAGCAGGTTAGTGCCGTTTGCCCATATAGCGAGTGGTATCCCGTCAGGTACAAATGCAAAAGCATAAGAACCTTCTATAATGTCTTCCTTCATATCCGCACTTACAATAAGAGTATTATCACTTTTTAATTCAAGAATATCGTTATATTCAGGTGCGTTCACTCTGCCTAATAAAATACAGTTGTTGTCAAAATAATTTGCGTCATAGCTGTATTGTGGGCTATCTGCGGGATATCGCAGCTCTGCATGGAATAGCACTTTTTCGAACTCTCCGCTCTTGTTTTCTATACGGTAATCGCCACCACCTAAGTATATTTTAAGTATCTCACCTTTGCTGTACATGTAATCGCTCGTGCTGCGAATTGGCACCAGCCAGAGCATGGCGATATCCCAGTTGTTAATCAGTTTACCCAGTATGCTAAATTGCAGTGTCAGCTTCTCGCTGCCCGTCTCCGTGCTGCCATCATCACAATCAATAGTTTTATCCGCTTCCGTCTTAAAACTCAGGTCGCTGGTCTTTCCCATATAAAGAGCCTGGTTACTCATACCCTCGTCCCGGGATAGGAACGCCAATATATGATAATATTTTGCTGCCATTATCTCTCCTTATTGTTTTGTCGTTTCTTCCGTATAGGCGGACGCCGTTCCGCCCCCCCTGTAATTGCCCCGAGTGCCGTGATCACTTATTGTACTCCTTCTTATCAAAAAAAGGCGCACTCTCTGTGCGCCTTTCCCAAACGCTGCCTTTTAGCTTAGCGTCACCATGGTTAGCGCCGGACTCATGTCGCTGGCATACCGCTTCTTACCGCTTAGCTTTATCATCGGCTCCTTCCCCCCAGATACATCGGGTGTAGGGTATAGCTGAACTCCAAAGAGTGCCCAGCCCACAGTGTCGCTTCGGCTGTCATAAACCACCAAGTCCACCGCCTTGTTCACAAATTCACTGCGAATGCTGCTCAGGTTTGCCCCGCTAAAATTAATCAGCTGAAGCTCTGCGCTTGCTGCCTCACTCCCAATGTTATCGGTGCCGTCGCCCATGGCGGTGGTTACATCCGGCTCTGTTTTCAGGTTCAATTCCTGCGTTACCTTACAGCCGGCAGGCACCAACGCAAAATCACTCGCAAGTGCTGCTTTGGCGATAGTAGTGAATTGCGTTCCCGCAGCTCGCACATATATCTTATCATAAAAACGTACTGCCATCTTTCTCTCCTTATTCTGTCTTTTTTCTGGGTACTTGCGCCTTCAAGACGCCGCTTCGATACAGCTCCAGCCTAAATTCGTTAAACTGCGCTGTGATTATTTCTTTAGTTTGTTCCAAGGTTGCCCAGCCGGAGCCCACACAATCCACTTTCTGTTCCAGCTTGTTTATCTTATTGTCAAGGACATTCCAAATATAGGCTACCAAACTCACCAATAATCCCAATACAAATAGCACCAATGCCCAGGGAATGTTCATCATCTGCGCTTCCCCTTACTTCAGCAGCTTCACAACCGGTTTGATCAGAGGAAA
>JAQUJJ010000019.1 GCA_028681035.1 Candidatus Cloacimonadota bacterium | reverse complement strand
CATTATAGCAATCTGTTGCCAGTTATTGTGTCACCCCCATGGGGTTTGTTTGATACTCCTATTCATACCTGAGGTTCACACCTCAGGCTAAGGTATTCCACCTCTATCGAGGTTTGTCAACAGCCTGAGTCCCGTAGGGACGACATTTCAGATAGCACCCAATCGCAATCACCAGAATGAGTCCTGTAGGGACGGCATTTCAGATACAAATTTAGCAATAACATTTTACCACGATATGGCAATATGATTTCTCTATGGGGTTCATCCTTTTGTGCACATCTTTCTGCCTATCTGAAATGCCGTCCCGATGGGACTCTTAGTGGTATTTGGGCGTTGGTTTCTATCTGAAATAGCGTCCCGATGGGACTCTTAGTGGTATTTGGGCGTTGGTTTCTATCTGAAATAGCGTCCCGATGGGACTAATTCGACAATCTGGTACAGGGTTTTATATCTAATCCTCCGGTTCGTAAAATACATATTGCTTGTCATATTCGATGCTATACTTGGTCAAGAGTGTTTCATATTCGCTGGCAAATGACTGCCCTTGATGGTGCTCTTTTTGATTTTTGATATAATTCCTCGTTGCTTCCAATCCACTTTGTGATACGGAAAAAGCCCCAAAACCGTTTTGCCACTTAAATTTACCATAAGCCCAGCCTTTTTCGTTGATAAAACGGCTTGTATTTGCTTTGATCTTTTGAGCGAATTCTGAAACCGAAAGCGTGGGATGTAAACCTACCAGAATATGGATGTGATCTTCCATGCCGCCTATACATTGCAGAAAACAATTTAGCTCTTTGATAATTCCAGCAGAGTAGGCATAGAGCTCTTTTTGCCTCTCTTCGCTCAGATGCCGTAATCTGATCTCAGTGGCAAAAACATAGTGGATATATATTTGGGTATAGGTGTTGGGCATTTTGTTCTCCTTTACTTATATGATTCATTTTGCGTAGTACGAGTCCCAGCGGGACGCCATTTCAGATAGCACAAGAACGCAACCACCATAATGAGTCCTGTAGGGACTCGGTCTGGGTTGGTCATGGTTTCTATCTGAAATAACGTCCCGCTGGGACTCAGCTTGGAAGCTGTTTGTTGGGCTTCTCTATGAAATGATGTTCCGATGAGGCTCAGCTTGATGATCTGCTCGCCATATTTATCGCCTTTGGTTTTCATCCCTTTGATCGTGGCAAAATCTGACTTTGCTTTGGGTTGCTTATTGATGATATCCAAGATTTGGGAATTGTACATGATGATATAGGCTGGTAATCCTTCAGAGGCTGCCAACTCATTACGCCAATCCCGCAAACGGTTATACTGGCTCAATTCACTATCGCTAAGGCTTGTCAAATCAAGCTTGCCATATTTGGGTTTGAGCACCAGATACTCTATAAAAAAGGAATAGAAGATATTACCTTCTACGTGCAAGGTTTCCTTCTCTATCTTAATAATGCTGTGCTCTTCGCAGAATTTGTTGAAAGGATTTGCAATTTTCAGTGAGACTTTATAACTGCCATGCAACTTTGGTGGGAACTTATGCTGAAGACAATAAATATGCAAATAAATGAAGATTTTCCTTGACCTATATAGCCTACTGTAATACATGACTACTACACCGTTACAGTAATCGCGAACTGAAAACGATGCAAAGAGGTTCTTATGACAATGTTCAACCAGGATTCGCCACTATACCTGCAACTGCGCAAGCACATAGAAGAGCGCATCTTAAGCGGTATTCTTGGCGATGAAGAGGCTATCCCTTCGCTTAGGTCTATGGCACGGGATTACAGCCTGAACCCCATCACCGTTAGCAACGCCCTTAGCGCATTGGTGGATGAAGGAGTGTTATACAAAAAGCGGGGACTTGGCATCTTTGTTGCCGCCGGTGCCCGTAAGCTCATCATCAAGATGCGCAGCAAAGATTTTATTAGTGAGACTCTGGAGCCGATTATCCGTTCGGCGCAGCAGCTCGACATCCCCAAACAGCAAATTATAGAAATCACAGATACCATTTATGGAGGTAACAATGAATAGTCCCAGTTACGAAATACGCAATGTCAGCAAACATTACGGCAAGTTCAAAGCGCTCGATAGCATTAATTTAACCCTTAATCCGGGTAAAATCATCGGTTTACTCGGCAAGAATGGCGCAGGCAAATCTACTCTCATGCGCTGCATGCTTGGTTTTTTGTCCCATGAAGGCGATGTGGTGCTGAATGAAAACATCATTCACCATCGTGATCATCGTGTATTCGAGCAAGTTGCCTTCATACCGGATGTGAGCGGACTTGATGATCGCCTCACCGTTAAACAGACCATGGATTACATCAAAAACGTCAATCCCCGCTGGAACGATACCCTTGCCGATAAGCTATTCAGCATCAGCAATCTGCCTCTTAACAAGAAGGTAAGCAAGCTCTCCAAAGGTATGAAGACCAAGCTGTATCTGCTTATTACTTTATCGCTGGATGTAAACTTCCTGCTGCTGGACGAGCCGACTTTAGGCTTGGATATTGCCTACCGTAAAGAGTTCTTTAACATCATCTTAGGTGAGTTCTTCGACGAAAGCAAGAGCATCCTCATCTCCACTCACGAAGTGGAAGAGGTGGAAGATATGCTACAGGAAATCATTATTATCGACAACGGTAGCATCCTCATACACGAAGAAGTGGAATCCCTCAAAGCTCGCTTTCATGTTATTACCCTGCCTATCGACCGCGCCGCAGAGCTTGATGCGCTCCAACCCAAGCTTATCTCCAAAACCCTTGGTTTTATAAGTGCAGTGTTGCCTTCCACGGTGGAGATTAAAGACGCCATCTATAACCGGCCTAATCTTGCCGATATTTTCCTTGCCATAGTGGGAGGTAACTGATGAAACAGTTTAGAGCTTTATTAAAGAAAGAATGGCAAACAAACAAGCATACCTTTCTTATTCCTCTGTGGTTTATCGGCGGTGGATATGCAATCGTGATTCTGGGATTCCTGATCAACCTCATCAAAGGCAACAAGATGGTTGCGGCTTTTTCCACTTTAAATATGCCGCCAAACATGAAAGAGCTGTTTTTATTCTCTTCTTCTGCAAGTTTTGTAATCGCCTTGGGTTTCGTAACGATGATAAGTTCTATTATTCTTGCAGATAGCTTGATAAATGGTGGATTTAAGCGTAAATGCGAAATCCTGCATCTCTCGCAGCCGGTTTCCATGTTTAAGATCATCGCTGCCAAATACTTATTTATGACCCTGGGAACGATGCTGCTCCTGGCGATTGTCAGCTTTGTAAATAGCATGGTGCTTTCTGTGTTCTTTAATATCAACTCTGGCGCACACCTGTACTTCGGCATCGTTGCTTGGGCACAAACCTTTGTGCAGGTATGCTTTACTGTGCTGTTTGTCAGCTCGCTATATTGGCTCTTTGCCGGGCTGTTCAAACGCAAGTCTTTTGTGATGGGCACCCTGCTGGTCTTTGCGATTCAAATAGCCATCAGCATCTTGAATTACACCGCCAATATGCATATTCCTTCGCTGATTAGCTATCTTGTGAAGCTTTCCACCGTGCAGCTTCATATGGATCTCAGCCTTTACCTGAAAGACTTGGGAATCTTTAGCAACGCCGTTGAAGGCAGATGGAAATACTTGCTGGATGCTTATACTCTGCAACGGGTTGTCCTCAGCGCAGTATTCTTCCTTGCAGGTTCCTGGCTCTATAATACCCGCGAACTTAGCTAAGCACCCGATCCCTGTTATAGAGGCAAGGTGTAACAGCCTTGCCTTTGTTTTATAAGCGCAACCCCAGCCCCATACTCATCGCCGGGCACCAGGTATTCTCACCATGAGCTACCGGTACATATTCCACCCCAAACTCTGGAATAAAAAACACTTTGCCAAAGCTCATCATCATATTAGCCCTCACCCCCGAATTATGTATCGTGCATCGTCCGCCTTTATCGTTGCGATAGTCTTCTTTGTAGTGGCTAACGTTTGTCCTTCCGATAATTGTGAGGGTAAAGTGTTTGTTTATCAATATAGAATTAAGCAACTGCAATTCATAGCCATAGGCACTATATTTGTTAGTCCGATGTTCTACATTATATTGATACCATCCCAATTCAGTATAATACCAATCTCCTAACGACTCTTCCTGTTTTGCTTGCATCATATGTGCAGAGGGCGCAAGGGATAGGTATATATTCTCGTGTTAATAGTAAAGATATTTCAGCCCCAACTTGCCAGCATTAGAATCCCAGGAAGTATTATCATCTCTATCCATATCATCATCCCAGTGTCCAGGATAATATCTTGCCATCAGTTCACATTTGGGAGTTAAGCCAATATTTACTTTTAATCCACCAATAATGCCAGCCCTCGCAGGCAGATCATCAGTTTGGTAATACGGGTAATGGGGGTGGTCGATCTCGGTATCAGCCACAGAATCCCCCCTTAATGAATTTGCAATATACAAAGATGCTTCCACTTGCTTCGGTTTCAGCGGCACCGCATTTTCCATAGAACTAAGATCGAGCACCGCACATCCCGATAAATATAGCAGATATGCCACCAACAACGCTAAGCCGAGCCAATTCTTCATCTTTAACTCCAATAATTGTATTCTTGCAACTACGTGCATAAATTTTTCCGATAATTGGCAAAGTATGAGCTACTGCACAATCTTTTGTTTTCATGTAGCAAAGCGCATTGGGTTGGCTTGCTCCGATTTGTCATAGCGGCTTCAAGTGCTTAAATTGCACTTCCATGGTTTCCTCCCTGGCTGCCATGTGATAACTTCCTTACTGGTCTATGCTTCACGGAAAAGACATGCGTAGGCGATCATCAGATGATGTTCAGGCTTTACCTGATAATTGCCTGTTTATCTCATCAGATAAGCCTGTACGTCTTAAAAGGTGTAGAGCAGCATTCCGCCGCGGCTGATTCGTAACCACAGCCGGCTGTTTGACTTACAATTACGCTGCAAAAAGCTACCTAAAAGCCTTCTTGATACCAATCAGCGTAATTGTGAGTTAAACAGAATAGGGTAATACTGCCACAGAACACAGCCACGCAGCTTTCTCTTTTAACTCATAAATCGGCGAGGTTGTAGCTGGTAGTGGTTTATCTCGAAGATGCTCTCGCCGATTATATAAGTCAAAATAATTCCAGATGGTTAGCTTTGGAGTTCAAGCCGCCTTTCCCAGTTTCAGGCTTTTCTTCTAGCTTCAAGGCGGGTTGGACTTCAAAAAGCGGGCTTCCCCTCAAGCGCAAATGGCAATTGCCACTTGAAGTCCAAAGTACCTTGTAGTAAGCAGTTAAGCTAATGATTGAGGTGGCACTTTGAACTCCAAGCTTAGTGGGGTTGCAGATTCCTCTTGACAAACGCCCTAAATCTGAAAGACGATGATACATATGGCAATAATAGTTAAAAAGTTTGGCGGTACCTCGGTGGGTAGCACCGATCTAATCCGCAATATCGCACATAAGATAGCCGCAGAATATCATGCCGGAGATGCGCTGGTATTGGTAGTATCTGCCATGGCAAAGACCACAGACGAGCTATCAAGCCTGGCTTTTGATATTTCCCCGCATCCCTCCCGCAGGGAGATGGATATGCTTCTTACCGCTGGCGAACGCATCAGCATGAGCCTCCTCTCCCTGGCATTGATAGAGGAAGGGGTTGCGTGCATTTCCTTCACCGGCAGCCAAAGCGGGATTATCACCGATGATAAACACGGTAATGCGAGTATCTTGAAGGTGAATGCCTTTCGTATTCACGAAGAGCTTGCCAAAGGGAAGGTGGTGATTGTGGCAGGTTTTCAGGGGGTTAGTACCGCAAAGGAAATAACTACCTTGGGACGTGGGGGTTCGGATACCAGCGCAGTAGCTTTGGCTTGTTATTTAAATGCTGACAAATGCGAGATTTATACAGATGTGGATGGTGTTTATACCGCCGATCCGCGTATTGTAAAGCATCCCAAGCTGCTAAAAGAAATATCATCAGAACTGATGCTAAGCCTTTGCTATAATGGCTCTAAGGTGCTACATCCCCGCGCTGTGGAATTTGCTTGTAAGTATGGTGTACAAGTGGAAGTGAAATCGTCCTTTACCTTTGCGCCGGGCTCGCTGATGACCTCCGAAAAGAATAGTTTATACAAGGATAGAAAAATGGAAGAACGCATTGTAACCGCTATAGCACACAAAGATAAGCTGCTGTGTTATCGCTTACCCAATACCGAGACTTTGCAGAGCTTGCTGAAAAGCTGGACACATGAGGTTTATAAATACGCCTTGGATAAAGGTATTCTAGAGCTGTTTGTAGAAGAAAAATACGAAACTGAGATAGACCATGTACTAAAGACGCATAATATAGAAAACATCGCCAAAGAAATTGATCTGTGCTTTGTGAATCTGATTGGACTGGGCTTGGGCTACGATGCCGCTTTCCTGGCAGAATGTTTGCAGCTTTGCGCTCCTTTTGGTGTGCTGCGTAGCATCAATACCGAACGCAGTGTGGAATTGCTTCTGCCTTCGCAGTATCTTGAAACGGCTGTTAGCACCTTGCATAAAGCCTTTATAGAGGATAAATAAGATGAGATATATCGTTACCAGCGCTCTTCCCTATGCCAATGGCAAACTTCATGTGGGACATGTGGCGGGAGCTTACTTGCCAGCGGATATCTTTGTGCGCTATCTGCGTTTAAAACAAGAAGATGTAATCTATATCTGTGGCACGGACGAGCATGGCACACCTATCTCCATTTCGGCGGATAAGGAAGGTATTTCTCCGCAAGATGTGGTGAACCGCTATCATGCGTCTATTAAAGCAGCGTTTGATGGGGTAGGGATAGAGTTTGACAATTTCTCGGGTACTGCCCGCCCTCCGCATCATAAGCTCTCACAAGAGTTCTTTACGCAGCTTTTTAAGAAAGGGAATATCCAGAGTAAGGTGACTTTGCAATTCTATTGTGAGCACGATAAACGCTATTTACCAGATAGATACGTGGAAGGTATATGTCCCAAATGCAGTGCCACAGGTGCAAGGGGAGATCAGTGCGATAAATGCGGACAGATTTACGATACCACCACCCTGGTAGAGCCTGCCTGTAAGATATGTGGGAATACGCCTGTAATAAGAGAAACGAAGCATTGGTTCATTCATTTGGATAGCTTTAGAGATCGGCTTAAGAATTGGCTTTCTACCAAAGATTATTGGAAAGAGAATGTGCTGAACTTCATGATGGGCTTGCTGGAACAAGGCTTGATAGAGCGTTCCATCACCCGCGACCTTAGCTGGGGAGTGCCTGTTCCTTTGCCCGATGCCGAAGGGAAAGTGCTGTATGTGTGGTTCGATGCGCCTATCGGCTATATTTCGTCCACCATGGAATGGGCGATAAAACAAGGGAAACCAGAGCTGTGGAAAGATTATTGGCTGGCTCCAGATACCCAATTAATCCACTTTATCGGTAAAGATAACATCATCTTCCATGCCTTGATATGGCCTGCGATGCTGATGGGACAAGATGCGGGCTATTGCCTGCCACACGATATTCCTGCCAATGAGTTTATGAATCTGGAAGGGGAAAAGATATCCACTTCTAAAAATTGGGCTATCTGGGTAGATGAATTCGTGAAGGATTTTGATGGCGAGTATCTGCGCTATTACCTGGCAGTTAACGCTCCTGAAAAGCAGGATTCGGATTTCAGCTTCAAGGGCTTCCAGATGTGTGTGAATAGCGATTTGAATAATACCCTGGGTAATCTTGCCAACCGAGTGTTTGCCTTTGCAGCAAAGAACTTTGATGGCTTAGTTAAAGCATGTGAGCTTGATGCACAGAGTTGGGCGGTGCTAAACGAGACGGATGCGCTGCTAAACGAGATTGAGAAAGGATATCAGGAATACCAAGTGAAAAAGAATACCAAGCTGATTATGGATATTGCGCGCTTGGGTAACAAATATTTTGATGAACGTAAGCCTTGGAGCGTGATTAAATCAGACCGCACTAAGGTGAATGAGACCTTGTATGTGTGCGTAAATCTGCTTGCCAAGCTTTCTATTGCCATGATGCCGATTCTGCCCAAACATATGCAACAACTTAGGCAGATGATGAACCTTTCCGCAACACCCATATTTGCAGAGGCTTATCCTCTGTTGGTAACTAATATCCAGCTTGGTGAGACGAAGCCGCTGTTCCGTAAGCTGGAAGATGAAGAAATAGACAAACAACTGGAACTGCTAAAGGCAAGCTCTGTTCAAGCATCGGCGGTAAAATACGCAGCAATCAAGGAAAGTATCAGTTACGAAGATTTTGCTAAACTAGATATCAGGCTTGCCAAAGTGTTAGAAGCGGAGGCTGTGCCTAAGACAGATAAACTGATTAAACTAAAAGTGGATATTGGCAGCGAAACACGAGATCTGGTTGCTGGCATTGCACAAAGCTATAAGCCTAAAGACTTGGTGGGTAAAGTGATTACCATGCTAGTAAATCTTGAACCGCGTAAGATACGGGGTGTGATGTCTCAGGGTATGATTTTGGCTGCTCACACCAATGGCGAGATAAAAGTGATGGTTCCCGATGGCGAAGGAAGCCCCGGCTCGGTAGTGCAGTAACGCACTGCAAACGAAGCTTCATGCGTGGCTTGGTTATTGCTCTGTTGCTCTTGGTGTCATTTAGCCTGGGGGCAGCAGAGTATCAAAATGGACAGCTATATTTGGAGATAAACCTGGCTGCGGAAACGCAAATTCAACTTAAACCATTGGCAGCGAATACGGATATAGTTTTATCCGAGCAAGATGGCTTGTTTATGCGAACTCTGAAGGGAACGGTTACAATATCGTTCGCCAATCAGGAAGCGTTGACCTATTACAGCATTCTGGAACATAAGGATATAGCAAGCGCGGCTGTTGATGATAGCCTCGTGGTAACACGTGATTTCTTTGCTTGGGAAAACCAGCAGTTGGTGATAAAATATGAACTACTCTATTTCTCCAATCAGAGCTTTAGCAGCCTTGCCACAGCGGAGCAATATGCCTCGCAGAATCATATCTCCCTAGCTAAGATTATGGAAGTGCCGCTGATTAATTCCACGGTTAAAGTGAGCAGCGATAACGGGGAAACGATGTATCTGGAAACACCGCTAAAGATAAGCTGCGCCAAAGCTATAAAGATAAATGGTAGCAGCTTTGGCTTTGATGGCAGCTTTGTGCTTAAAACGGTGAATCGTAAGCTGGTATTAAACCATTTCCTGCCCTTGGAGCAGTATATTGAAGGTGTTATACCTAACGAGATTGGGAATAATTCGCCCCTTGAAGCCTTAAAAGCACAAGCGGTGGCTGCTCGCACCCATGCCTTGTCCTTGCTACTAAATAATCGGCATAAAGCGGACGGCTACGATCTTTGCAGTAGCACCCATTGCCAGGTTTACAAGGGCAAACACCTGATGAATGATACTATCTTGTCTGCGGTGCACGATTGCCAGGGAGAAGCCTTGTTCATTGGCACTAATCTTGCAGATGCTACCTATCACAGTAGCTGCGGGGGTAAGACAGATGCCTCCAGCGTAATCTGGAAAGGCAAACCCATCGCACACTTGAACGGAGTAACTTGCATAAGCGAGGCTGATTCTTTGGATTTCAGCAGCGAAGCAGGTGCCAGAGGGTGGATAGATAGCAAGACAGAAACCGCAGGCATGAGTTCTTGGGAAAGAGGTGCATTAAGCTGGGAAAAGAGCATCACTAAAGAGAAGCTGGCTGCGAATCTGGGACTTACTTACATCAGCAAAATTGAGATACTTTCCAGGGGAAGGTCTGGCAGGATAACCTCTATGCTTTTAAAGGGCAATAAGGAACTACGCTTGGATAATGAATATAAAATAAGAGTTGCCTTCGGAAGCCTGCTCTCTTCCTTTTTCTATATTAAGGGAGGCTACCAGACATCCGACGGCGTAACTGTAATACGCCCTAAAGGAACTATCCAACTAAAAGGTAAAGGTGCAGGGCATGGGGTTGGGATGTGCCAAGTGGGTGCGCTGCGCATGGCGAGGCAGGGTAAAACATACACAGAGATTTTAGACCTGTACTATCCGGGAACGATTACAGACTGTAGCTGGATGGCAGCAACACCTAAAAGCATCTTTATAGATGCAGAATAATGAAGATGAATAAAGATTATATCCTTAGAGGCATGGCGTATAACGAGCATTTCCGTGTCTTTGCGGTGCAGAACACGGCTGCGGTGCAAAAAGCCAGAGACCTGCATGACCTCTCCCCTATTGCCACGCTGCTATTGGGACGCTTGCTTTCCGCAGCGGCAATGATGAGCTGGGATTTGAAGAACCCCAAGGCAGAGATAACCTTGAGAGTAGATGGAGATGGCTTGCTACTGGGCGCAGTGGCAATTTGCACGGCAGATGCTAAGCTGCGAGGCTATGCGCATAACCCTTCCCTCTTCCTTGATGAACCAAAGGACAACTTTCTTACCGGCAAATACCTGGGCAAAGGAACTCTTACCACCATCAGGAATGATGCAGTTAAAACGCCCTATATCGGCACATGCCAGTTGGTTAGCGGAGAAATAGCAGAGGATTTGGCGGAGTATTACCTGCAATCCGAACAGATACCCACGGCGGTGAATCTGGGTATTCTTATTGATAAAGACGCTAAAATACGCGCTTCCGGTGGCTTCATCATTCAACAACTGCCTTTTGCCGACGAGCAGGAAGCAGAGCAGATTCGTGCCAATATTCAAGCTACTCCCAATGTAAGTGACCTGATGGATATGGGCTATACTATTAGAGATATTCTGGATAAGTTCGTGTTTAAGGGCATTCCATGGCTGCAAACTGATGAGCGTGAGATAGAGTTTCGCTGCACTTGCACCCGTGAACGCTTTGCCAACGCTCTGAAACTATTGGGCAAAGAAGAACTCTCTACTATGGTGGATGGGATAGAGCCTGTATGCCACTATTGCAATACTACTTATACATTTAGCCATGATGATATGATAAACCTGATTAAACTGCTATAGGATATATTATGAAATACATAGCATTAGCCATATTCGCTCTAACTATATTAAGCTTGTTTGCCATCAGCAACGACGACCTTAACTTCCTGGTAGATAAGGAACAGTATGCCCTTGCCCTGAAACATGCAGATAGCATCTTAGCAAAAGCCTATAATGGCAACAAAGAAGATGTGGAAACCGTGCTTTCCTATGCCTTGCGCAGTGCTCAGCCGGGGCTTGCTATCCTGTGTAACAAGCGGCTTGCAACTGAATTTAGCTCTATGGATGCTGCCTTGCAGTGGCTTTCCTTAACCCAAAATAGTGAGGTGGATAGCACTTCCTGGCTGGAAGAAGTGAACGAAATTATCAAAGCCTTTCACAATCCTTTGGATGCCGCAGTGCTCAATTATTATGCTTTCGAAGGCACGGATAGCGATATAACCTTAGCCATCGCCACAGCGTCTGAATATAACGAAGTGGTGGAAACCATGGCAAAAGAGATTAGCGACGAGATTAGTGTGCAGCCGAATGACAGCTTGGCTTTAGGATTAATAGACGATTTTTACAGAGGTTTCCCCAACAGCAAATACGCGCAAATAGCCTATTATTACCAGTTATATCACTTGAGTAGCCAGAAAGATTGGCATAAATTCTCTGATGTGATAGCCGAGAAAGGTGGCTCCAATCCTGTGTTCTCCTATATCTCCGCGCTATATCTTATTTCACCTACTTACCGCAAAATGTTGGCGAATAGCGCACAGCCGCTTATAGAAGCGCGGGAGTATTTGCAGAAAGCTCTTTCGGATAAGGAGCAGATTTTGCTGTATGATAGCTACAGTCCTGCCGATTGGCAGAACAGGATTAAGCTACAGGAAGTTAAGATAGCTTATTATGAGCTTCTAAGTACCCTGGGCTGCTATGGCGATGAAAAGGAAATACCATATTTATCAAAGACATATGATAAGAAACTAGCTGAGCTGATAAAGCGTTTGCAAAGCATTCAGTTTATTAATAACGACAGAGGTGAGCTTTCCGAGAAGTACTATTGGTTAGGGCGTATTTGCGGCTTGGATGCAGCGCGTAAGACGGAAGCTGCTCGCAACTTTGGCGAAAGCCTACGCTATGGTTCTCCCCGTAAGAAGTATGACAACGAGGCTTGGGATGCCATCCTTGCAATTCACAAAGACCTAAAGCTTAAAAGCACCCCTATGGATTGGATGCGCGAACTTATGGGCTATAAGGGCATTATGTTTGAAGATGTTGGTGCTGCATCCGGGCTATCAGATAAAGCTTATTCACGTGTGGCTTTGGCAGATTACAATGCAGATGGCTTGATAGATATTCTGTTTTCTGGCTCTAATCTGTATGCGAACAAAGGGTCTATGGCATTTGAAGATAGCACGGTTGCTGCCAATTTAGCTAATCTCAATAGCAACGGTGGCTTATTTGCAGATTTCAATAAAGACGGCTTGCTTGATATGGTGAGCTTCAGCTCCGCAGAAGATGGCAATGGCGAGCGACTGATGAAAAACATGGATGGTTCTCGCTTTGTTAGTGTGAACGAACGCGCCGGAGATATAGACGACAAGTATCCTTCTGAGGCTGCTGCCTGGGTGGATACCGATGGCTTCGGCTATCCTTCTTTATACATCGCAAATTACGAAAAGTGGCAAAAACGGGTGGGTTATCCTGATTTCTTCTGGCACAACGACAAGGGTTATTTTGCCGATAAGAGCGCAAGTGCCGGATTCTTAGCTCCAG
Organism: Candidatus Cloacimonadota bacterium; assembly: GCA_028681035.1. The sequence goes on along the minus strand of JAQUJJ010000019.1, from coordinate 26,677 downwards.
AATATACCGATAAACCTGGGCAGGCTGGCAGGGGCATAGCTCCCGCTGATTTTGATAACGATGGCAAGCAAGAGATATTGGTAACCAACTATCGCTTGAACCGCAACTTCTGCTGGAAACAAGCTGATACGCTATTTGTAGATGTAGCCGCCCTCTATGGACTTGCCGGCACTTACAAGAATGGCTATTATGGGCATAGTATCGGTGCAGACTGGGGCGATTTTGATAACGATGGCGATCTTGATTTGTTTGTTGCCAATCTTGCTCACCCCAGGTTTTTGGATATCTCCGATAAGAGCATGTTGTTACGCAATGACGGCTTAACTTACCGGGTTGTGGAAGGAGATAGCATTTACTATTGGCAATTTACCAACATTACCGAACAAGCAGGGATTACTTACGACGAGCTTCATTCCGACCCCCTATTCTTCGATGCCGATAACGATGGCTTCCTGGATTTGTTTATCACCTCGGTTTACCAAAATGACCGCTCCTATCTGTATCATAACAATGGAGATGGCACTTTTACAGATGTTACCTGGTTAGCCGGAGCAAGAGTTTATAACGGCTGGGGGAATGCCTCTGGCGATTTGGATAGAGATGGCTTAGTAGATTTAGTAGTAGGCAGCGGAAACGGAGCTAAGATACTGCATAACCGCACTATAACCGCCAACAAAGCTATCTTTGTGAAACCCGTTTGGGAAGAAGGCAGCATTGCCCTGGTATCAGACCCATCTAAGTTTAAAACAGTCCCTCAGTCCCCTGCCTATGGCACAAGGTTGATAGTAAAACTAAAGAACGCCCAAGGCAAAGAATACCAGCTAATCCGTGAACTTAGCAGCGCAAAGGGAACTGCATCTCAAAACGTTGCGGAGTTACACTTTGGTATTGGCAACAGCAAGGTATTAGAAATAAAAAGGTTTAAACCATGAGAAACATTCTTTGTAACATTATAAGTCCCCTTTCTGCTGAAAGTTACGCCTATTTACCCAAGCATATTATCAGCATTGAACAAGGAACTATTGTAAGCATTCGCCCCGCAGCTAATGATGACAAGGCAGATTATGAAGACTATAGTGATTATATTGCCTTGCCGGGCTTTATAGATTTGCATGTGCACCTCAGCCAATACCAGATGCGGGGCATGTATGAGCCTGCTCTGCTTCCTTGGCTAAACAAATATGTGTTCCCGGAAGAAGCACGCTCCCATGATGAAGCTTATGCCTCTGCCCTTGCTAAACGCTTCTTTAACGCATTGTGTAGGGTTGGCACCACCACTTCCCTAATCTATACAGCCCCCTATGAGACTGCTTGTAACACAGCTTTTAAGGTTGCGCAAGATATGGGGATGCGAGCCATGATTGGCATGACGATGATGGATATGAATTCTCCCAAGGATTTGGAGCAAACCACTGCCAACTCTCTAGAAACCAGCTTTAGACTTTATGAAGAGTGGCATGGCAAAAGCCCGTTATTAGACTATCTCTTTGCCCCCCGTTTTGCCCCCACCTGTTCTATGCAGCTTATGCAGGAAATAGGGACATTTGCTAAATCTCATGGTGCTTGGATTCAAACGCATCTTTCGGAGAATCCCGATGAACTGCAATGGGTAAAAGAATTGTTTGGCATGGAGAGCTACACAGAGGTGTACGAAAAAGCAGGCTTAGTAACTCCCCGCAGTATTTTTGGGCATAGCATCCATTTAAGCGAAAAAGAGCTATCTATCTTAAAAGCTAACGATGCCAAAATAGCCCACTGTCCGGATTCCAATTTCTTCCTAAAGAGCGGAGAATACCCTATGCAGCGCATACGGGAAGCGGGCATCGCCTATGGCTTGGGCAGCGATGTGGGCGCGGGGACAACATTGAACATGCTACACCATGCCAAGATGATGAACTATCGCCAGAGTGCCTATTCTGTATTGCCTGCCAATGCCCTGTATCACATCACTTTGGGCAGTGCAAAACTCCTCGGTATGGATGCACATATTGGCTCGCTACAAACAGGCAAAGAAGCCGATATAGTATTCCTGAAACCGCCTGTTGATTACCCCGTAAACGAACAAAGCCTCTCACAATTGCTCTTCTTTGGTGATGAATATCAGGTTATAGAAACTCTGGTAGCAGGTAGAAGCGTATATCATTTACCCTAACCCAAACTATCCCAAACAAGAACAAGTCTGTAAAAATATGATGATAACTTAAACTGTTACGTGGGTTGAAGCTGTAATACCAGTTCAACCTCTTTTCTCAAGAGTCCTGTTAGGTATAAGGAGCTATCATGAGTATCAAAATGATGTTGTTAGTCTTGGTTTGCGGGCTTACCGCCTGTCTATTTGCTGTTACCCCTAATCCATTCAATTATGAAACTGCTTGGAAGGAAATCGGCAAACTGCAGAATGACAGATTACCCAAATCGATGGAAACTAAGGTAGATTCCCTGTATGAAGCTGCTATTATAGATAAGAAGATCGATCAGCAGATTAAAGCCCTTGTTTACAAATTAACTATTCAACAACAGATAGAGGAATTCTCCTCTCAAAAGGCAATAACATTGGTGCAGGCTAAGTTAGCAGAGGCTTCTCTGCCCGCAGCCGCGATTATGCACAGCATGCTGGCACAGCTATACTGGGGTTATTATCAGGGGAATCGCTGGCGTTACAGCCAGCGCAGCGCAACCATAAATTATGTGCGGGATGATATTGCAACCTGGGATCTGGATACCATAGTAACAGAGTCTATCAGACAGTATCAGTTGTCCTTGCGAGAGCCCCTGGAATTGCAGAAGTTCAATATTGCCGATTACCCCGCTCTTGTATTCAACGGTGGTGCAGTTGAAAGGCTGCTACGTCCAACTTTATACGATTTCCTTGCTCACCGTGCCCTTGATTTCTACGTAAATGACGAATCCGGACTAATTTTGCCCCCGGAGGAATTTAGCATTACCGACACCAAGTACTTCCAGCCTGCTGCAGGTTTTGTGAATATGATTATCTCCACCCCCGATACTTTATCGTTAAAGTATCAGGCTGCCTTGCTATATCAGGATTTGATCAGCTTTCATCTGGACGATGCAGACCCTTCTGCCTTGATAGAAGTTGATCTGGATCGTTTGGATTTTGTTTGTTATAATTGTAAGCTACCCAATCGGGATGAGTATTATGAGGCTGCTCTGAGGCTGAAGCAAAGTAAGGATTCTACTAATCCTGCTTCGGCGTATGCAACCTTCAAGCTGGCTTCACTTTATTACAGCCTGGCAGGAAAATACAAGCCAACCGAATCTGAAGATTACCGATGGCATTATAAACTAAGTACCGAGCTTTGCAGGGAAGCCGTAACGGCTTTTCCTAACAGCTTTGGCGGGCAATCGTGTATTGCCCTAGACAAACAGATTACTATCCCGGTGCTAAATATGGTAATGGAGCAGTTTGTCCTTCCCCAAACGCCCAATAAAGTGCTGCTTAGCGTAAAGAACCTAAGCGGGGTTAAGCTGAGTGTTTACAAGATTCCTTATCCCTCTTTACTGGCTAAAGAATATAGTCTTGAATATCTGTGGGATAGGAATGGACAGCAGAAGGTGAAAGAACTGATGGATGATGAGCCTTATTGGAGTAATTCCTTTCCCATAAACAACGAAGGAGATTATAGAGTGCATTCCTATGAACTTCCGGTAACAGCCTTGCCAATGGGGAACTATATCATCATCGCGGCAAATGATGGAGACGAACCGCTTGCTCACAACTCAATTCTTGGCTATAGCTTGTTTAACAGCACAGAGATATCATATCTTGCCCCCAACAAGGCTGATAAATCCATTCTCATCGCTAACCGGAATACCGGTTTACCGATTAGGGGAGCTACGATTCTGGTTTACAATCAGACACGCACGATGAAAGATTATACATATCAGTTATACTGGTCTGGAACCTCTAATCCAGAGGGGATCATCAAGTTTGATTATAAAGATGTGGGTAGTTATTTAAGAATGTCGATAAGCAGCGGAGCAGACACCCTGCAGATATTAGACTATTATGCTCAAACTTCTCAGACCTCTAATTATCCCACCTCACGGTGTTTGCTTTTTACAGATCGCTCTTTTTACCGTCCGGGACAAAGCATATATGTAAAGGGGGTTTTCTACGAAACCAATGGGGGAAAGCACAATAAATTGCTGCCGATTGTGGATGTTTATGTAAGTTTACGCGATGCAAATCAACAGGAAATAGCAAGGCACAGCCTGAAAACTAACGAGTATGGCACTTTCAATTGTATGTTTACGGCACCACAAGGCGTTCTGACAGGGAACATGACCATTCAAACCCAATCTGGCTCTGCTAGCTTTAGCGTGGAGGAATACAAGCGTCCAAAGTTTGAGGTAAGCCTGGATAAACCAAAGGAAAGCTATAAGCTGAATCAGTATGTTACAGTGAAGGGTAAGGCACTTTCCTATGCTGGGGTTCCCGTAGATAATGCAACTGTTAGCTACAGAATATACCGCCAGCCTAAGTACCCCTATTGGTATTGGTGGTGGGGAGCAAGCCCTGATACGCCACAAAAGGAAATAGCCAAGGGAAAGGCTGTAACAGATAGCAATGGAGATTTCAGTCTCACCTTCCTTGCGAGTGGAGATGAAAGTGCTCTCTTTAAGTACAATCCCTATTTCACTTATACTGTAAGTGTGGACGTAACCGATATTAATGGGGAAACACGCAGTAGGGTACTCGCCTTAAACATTGGAGAGCAGGAGCTTATCCTTAATCCCGAATTGGCGGACAATATAGATTCCAGCAAGCGGCGGCTAGCTATACCTATTAAAACCACTAATCTTAGCAACGAACCCATAGCCGTAAAAGGAACTATCGCTATTAAGCAGCTTAAATCTCCGGCAAACATGCAGAGGAAACGTGTGTGGGATGCCCCCGACCGCAATTACCTTGAGCAATCTGAATATCAGAAGTTGTTCCCCAATGATATATATGGCAAAGAAGGGGATATTAGCACCTGGCAGGTATTGAGAACCGTCCATAGCAGCAGCTTTAACACTAAGAATAGTGAACCCCTAGTTATCAGTGATATTGGAACTTGGAAACCGGGGACTTACCTTTTGGAAGCTACTGCCACATACAAACAACAGGAAGTGAAGGTAAGCAAATACTTCACGGTTTACAACTCTTCATCCCATATGCTGCCCTATCCTAAAACGGATTGGTTTGTTCCCGTAAAAACTACTTGCGAACCGGGAGAGAATGCAGTAATTCTGATTGGGAGCGGGTATTCGGGCGTATCAGTGCTCTATGAAGTGGAAAAAGATCATGCCATAGTGGAGAGTAAGCGCATTAGCCTAAACGGAAATCAACGTTTAATCACCATCCCTGTGGAAGAGAAAGACAGGGGCAGTTTTTATGTTCACTTTACCTTTGTGAGAGATAACAGACTATACACTCACGCTCAGGAGATCACAGTTCCCTGGACTAATAAACAATTGACAATAGAATACATGACCTTCCGCAACAAGCTGCTGCCGGGACAGAAAGAGGAATGGCGACTTAAACTGAATGACCATACGGGGGGGAAGGTAACAGCCGAAGTTCTGTCATCCATGTATGATGCTTCCCTGGACGCTTTTCGCAACAGCCAATGGACTGCCAGTGTGTACGGCAAGGTTTCCAAGACTTGTGGGTGGTCTAACAGAGCTTATTCCCGGACTATAGGTCTTCGTGTGTTTGCGTATCCGTATTACTATTCTGGTATTCCAGAGAGAAGGTATGATTCGTTTAATTGGTACAGTTATTACTACAATGTGGGATATTACAGATCAAGAATGGTACAAAAGGACAGAATAGGCTCTGCCCGTCAGATGGATATGAGTGATAATTTAGGTACTGATGAAGTTGATATGGTAGCATATGATAAAGCTATAAGCCAGATTGGTAATATATATTCTACAAGTAGTCAACGTCTCTCTGCCACGCTGGATGACAGACCCTTAAACTTCGTCCCTTACGATACACCACCTGCTGTTCCCGGATTGGGTAACACACCCCATCCTCTCCCGCAGGAAAACCTCTCCACCGTTCAGGCACGAACTAATTTTGCTGAGACAGCATTCTTCTATCCGGAATTGCGTACCGACGAAAATGGTGAAGTTAGCTTTGTCTTTACGGTTCCGGAGGCACTAACCCGCTGGAAGTTCCGTGCGCTGGCTCTAAGCAAGGATTTCCAGATCGGGACTACCGAGAACACTACCGTAACGCAGAAACCTTTAATGGTTATTCCCAATGCCCCGCGCTTTTTCCGTGAGGGAGACAAGATCACATTCAGCAGCAAGCTAAGCTGTCTGGAAGATACCGATATCTCCGGCAACTGCCAGCTATTTCTGTTTGATGCGTTAAGCATGGAACCTGTGGATAAAAGCTTTGGGCTAAACAATGCACAGCAGCCATTCACAATTAAAAAAGGCGAAAGCACAGTGCTTAGCTGGAACTTGAGCATCCCTTTCGACATCAGTGCCGTGACCTACAGAGTAGTTGCCAAAGCCGGGGACTTCTCCGACGGCGAGGAGAGCACCTTGCCCATCCTCAGCAACCGTATGCTTGTAACTGAAAGCCTGCCTTTGCCGGTTAGCGGTAACTCTACCAAGTCATTCGAGTTTAAGAAACTTAAGGATAGTGGCAGTTCCTCCACTATCAAGAACCACAAGCTTACTTTGGAATACACCTCCAATCCTGCCTGGTATGCAGTGCAGGCTTTGCCCTATTTGATGGAGTATCCTTACGAATGTAACGAACAGATATTCAGCCGATTCTATGCCAATAGTCTGGCTACCCACATCGCCAATTCCAATCCCCGCATTAAAAAGGTGTTCGAGTCCTGGAGAGACACACCAAATTCCACTGCTCTACTCTCCAATCTGGAAAAGAATCAAGAGCTGAAAGCCGTGCTATTACAGGAAACACCCTGGGTAATGGATGCAAAGAATGAATCCCAAAGCAAACAGAGAATAGGCTTGTTGTTTGATCTGAATACTATGGCGAATCAATACAGCTCTGCCCTTGCCAAACTACAGAAGAACCAGAATACCAGCGGTGCCTGGTCTTGGTGGCAAGGTATGCAGGATTCCTGGTGGGTTACCCAATACATAGTGGAAGGCTTTGGGCATCTTGATAAACTGGGTGTAAAAGCCATAAGGAACGACCCCAAAGTATGGGCTATGGTGCAACCCGCAATACGATATTTAGACAAGCAGATTCTGCTAGATTACGAATATCTTAAGAAACACAGCGACCTTGATTTAGATCATTTGGGCTACATGGAAATGCACTATCTTTATACGCGCAGCTTTTTTAAGGATGTTGCAATCCCGGAAGACGTAAGGGTGGCAGTGCAATATTTCCAAACTCAAGCGGATAAGTTCTGGCAGAATAAGGACAATTTCGGTCAGGGTTTGATAGCCCTTGCCAGGCATAGGGACGGCAACAAGGTAACCCCGGCTAAGATAATTGCTTCCCTTAAAGAATGTGCCCTGCATAATGAAGAAATGGGTATGTGGTGGAAAAACGATGGAGGCTGGTTTTGGTATCAGGCACCAATTGAAACACAATCCTTAATGATCGAAGCTTTCAGTGAGATTGGCTCTAATACAGCTTCTGTGGACGAAATGCGCACCTGGCTGCTGAAGCAGAAGCAGACTACCAATTGGAAAACCACCAAAGCCACAGCGGAAGCCTGTTATGCTCTGCTAATTTCTGGCACCGAATGGCTGAATACGGAAGAGTTGGCAGAAATCACCATCGGTGGCAGCAAGCTGGATCCTTATAAGTTGGATGGAGCATCTGTAGAAGCCGGAACGGGCTATTTTAAAACTTCATGGTCTGGCAGCGACATCTCCCCCCAAATGGCGCAGGTTACAGTTAGCAACCCGAACCGGGTATCAAGCTGGGGTGCATTATACTGGCAGTACTTTGAGAATCTGGATAAGATAACTCCCGCAGAGACTCCTCTGAAACTGAATAAAAAGCTGTTCATAGAGAGGATAACCGATACGGGCAAAGTCCTTGACCCTGTTAACGACAAATCACAATTGAGCATAGGAGATAGAGTTATCGTGCGTATTGAGCTACGAAGCGATAGAGACATGGAATATGTACATATGAAAGACATGCGCAGTGCCGGTTTTGAGCCTATTAACGTTTTATCCAGAACCAAATGGCAGGATGGGCTAGTTTATTACGAAGCCACCGGCGACGCAGCCACAAACTTCTTTATCGAGTATCTTCGCAAAGGGACTTATGTTTTCGAGTATCCTCTGTGGGTTACCAATAAGGGAGATTTCTCCAATGGTATCACTTCCATTCAGTGCATGTATGCCCCGGAATTCACTGCTCACTCGGAAGGTATCCGTGTATTGGTGAAATAAAGCTGTTAAACATGCAGAGGTTTTAACATATAGGGAGTTTTGGCTTATAAAGTGGCGTCTATATCTTCGCCTAAAAACTTACGATTTACTTTATCGCCACTTTATGAGTTAAAAACCGTTTCTCGGATTGGGCATAACAACGTGGCTTCTTCCTTGCTTGAATTGCCCTATCATTGCCCACCCATTGCCCTTGAGGTGAGCATTAGGTGGGCAATGATAGGGCAATGCTTGCAGGTGTGCTGTTCGTGATTATTGATATAAAATGGATTAGAACCTGTTTTCTATACTATTACAACTTATTTTGGAACAGCCTTTGCTTGCTATAGCTAGTAATTAATAATAATAATATAAGGCTGGCTGTAAATGAAATTTAGCACATTGACTCTAATATTGATGGTTCTTGCATCAACGCTCTGCGCTGGTGTAAGTTACACTTATACACTTGATAGTCCTATAATAAGTAGCCAAGGTACTTACACAGATGTAAAACTGGCTAATGCACAAAGCTGGGGAGAACCTGGCAACCCTGATCTTCCTTGGCTTGGTGTAAAGCTCTTGTTGCCCGTTGGCACAGAAGCTTCAACACTTAACATAAAACGCTATAATCCTGTTTACTATGATCTCAAATCCCCCATATCACCAATTCAGCAACAATATCCTTTTTCTCATAAGGTTACGGAACCAAGAATAGAACCTAATGCGGGCATATACCAATCTGCTGTGGCTTTTCCTACTAAAACATATAACGAGCTTAGCACATATTTTCTAAGTGGCAACCCCATAGCTTTTACAGCGGTAAGCCCTTTTGAATACTCGCCTAAAACCAATAAACTTACCTTTTATCGTACAATATCCGTAGATGTGGATTACAAGCAAAGCGCACGAGCCATAGATGCTTCCAGTTTGTTAAAACAAGATGCCTTTACTGCTATGCGTTTGCGCCAAACTGTAGATAATGCAACAGATATTACTACAAATACTACTGCGACTAGAACCACCGGCTATAATTACCTGATGATAATAGACCAGGAAAAGCTTAGTAATTGGCAACCCCTTAAAGACCTGTACGAAAGCAGAGGGCTGAATGTGCTGATTAAACCCGTTTCAGAGATTATCGCCAATAATACCGGGATTGACACTCAAGACAAAATACGTAACTACATAATCAGTGTTTATAGTGCAAATCCACTGCGTTATGTATTCCTAGCGGGTGATACAGATGTGATACCTCACCGTGGAATGTATGTTAATATGGGTTCAGAAGATGGCTATATTGACGATGATATCCCGGCGGATATGTATTATTCCTGCCTTGATGGTAATTGGAATACAGATGGAGATGCTTTTTGGGGTGAATATGTTGAAGCTGATTTAGCTCCGGAACTAGCAATCGGCAGATTCTGTTACAACAGCGATACGGAAATAGCTAACTTCTTGAACAAGGTTATGATATATATGCTTGCTCCTGTGGAAAATGAGATTAAAACTGCTTTCTTTGCCGGTGAATGGCTTTGGGATGGACCTACCTGGGCTGGCGATTACATGGACGAAATGATTGCGGGTAGCTCAGCAAATGGTTACACAACTATTGGAGTTCCCACATCATGGGATATTTCCACTTTATACGACCGTACTTTTGGATCCGCTGATTCTTGGGGAGCTAGCCAGATACGCCCTATGCTATCTCAAGGTGCAAACTTTGTAAACCATCTTGGTCACTCTAACACAACCTATAATATGAGGCTATCCAATAACCAAGTAAGTTCCACAAGTATTAGCAATAATGGCTCTAATCACAACTTTTCTATCTATTTCACGCAGGGTTGTTATGCAGGTTCTTTTGATAACCGTGATACAGAGGCAGGCAGCTACACCAATGATTGTATCTCAGAGAAATTCACTTCCATTTCTACCGCAGCAGCAGCTATGATATCCCACTCCAGATATGGATGGGGTGTCCAGGGGAGCACTGATGGTGCTTCACAGTATTTACACAGAGAGTATATTGATGCCATCTTTGGCGAAAACATCCACGAGCTTGGCTATACTCTTGTAGATTCTAAGATTGATAATATCCCTTATATCACTGGCACTGCCGTAATGCACTGGGTAGATTACGAAACCAACCTTTTCGGCGATCCGGCAATGATGCTATGGACAGATCAACCCCAGATTGTAACAACAACACTCCCCTCAGAATGGATGGTGGGGCTAAATCATTATCAAATCTTTACCAACGCACCTTATGGAGAGTTTATTCTTAAAAATGGAGCTGATACCATCTATCAATCTTATGCCAATGCAAGCGGGCTGATAACGGTGAATATGTTTAGCAACCTTACTCCTGGCATTTACCAGATTTACATCAACGCTCCTAATTTCTACACCTATGAAACTGCGATAACCGTAACAGCGACACAAACCCCGTACATTGTCTGCAACAATTATCAGTTTAACGATGCAGATGGATTACATCACACCGGCGAAGAGCTTACGGTTAGTTTCTATGCCAAGAATGTTGGTTTGCTTGATCTAAACACTCCAGGAACCATAACCCTTAGTTCTTCTTCTCAGAATATACAGATTCTAAATGGAACTACCGCACTAAATAGCATCGCAACAGGAGATTCTCTTGCTCTTCAAACTGCCTTCCAGTTTAAAATCGTGGGAAACTTCGTTGATGCATCACAAGCGAAATTAATCTTCACTGCAAACTATGATAATCATACATCACAATCTGTGATTTATCTTCCGCTGAATGCTCCGGATTTGCATATTGTTTCTTATCAAGTGAATAACAATGCCTCAGCTATTATGCCAGGAGACAGCCCTACCCTTGCTATAAATTTTGCCAACCTAGGTAGCGGCAATGCGAGTAGTCCCATGCTGATTTTAATGCCAGAATCAAATTATGTAACACTTTCAGAAACAGAGCTTTTCTTTTCGGCTCTTGAACATAATAGCACACTATCATTGGAAAATGCGCTTACATTGCACATTAGCTTAAACACGCCCATAGATACCAACCTAGTTATCAATTACATATTATTCGCAGAGAATGGCAATACCATTGAAGGCTCTTTCATCGTGCACATCGGAGAACTTAGTTTTAGTTTTGAACCCGATTTTCAGGGATGGGAGAGTGTGAATCTCAATACAACTTCTACAAATCAATGGCATCGCTCCAGCACCCGCAATCATACTAGTAACGGTACTTATTCCATGAAATTCGGTGGAACCGGCTCAGCACAATATTCTGGGAGTGCTTACGGTGCGCTGGAAAGTCCTGCGCTGGATGTGTACCCCAACTGTCAGCTAAAGTTTTATCATTGGATGCAAGCAGAAAATCATGATACAAGTGCTGCTTATGCTTGGGATGGGGGCTTAGTACAAATGCAATTAAATGGTGGAACTTGGACACAAATCACCCCCGTCGGAAATTATCCCTACCGCATTTATAGCAATCCGGCATCACCTTTTGCTACCAATACCTATGTTTATTCGGGGAACTTTGATTGGACTGAGGCTACATTCGAGCTTGGCAATGTGAATGGCACTGCTAAATTCCGCTGGATATTTGGAAGCGATGGTGCCGTTAGCGGTGAAGGCTGGTATATTGATGATGTTAAAATAGTCGGCACAGGCTCGGCTAATGAAGATGAAGTGATAACTGTAAAAGAAGTTCAGCTTTCAGATAACTTCCCCAATCCCTTTAATCCTACTACTACCCTGCGTTTTAGCTTACCAACTGATTTGCAAGTCTCTCTGGATATCTACAATGTAAAAGGACAGCTTGTCCGCAGATTGCTTGATACCCCGCTAAGCAAAGGTCACCATGATGTCGTATGGGATGGTTCTGATGCGAACAATCACACAGTATCCAGTGGAGTTTATTACTATCGGATAATCACTCCTTTGGGCACTAAAACCAAGAAAATGTTAATGATGAAATGAAGAAACTATCTCGTAATGATAAAGTAGTTGTTCTTACTGGTGCTGGCATCAGTGCTGAATCAGGTATTCGCACTTTTCGTGATTCCGGTGGCTTGTGGGAAAATCATAAAGTTGAAGATGTAGCAACGTGGAGCGGTTTTGAAAAGAACCCCGCCTTAGTATGGAAGTTCTATCGCCAAAGATGGGAAGATAGTAACGCCACCAAACCTAATGCAGCTCATTATGCTCTTGTGGATATGGAGAAGTATTTCGCACAACACTTCTGTTTGATAACTCAAAATGTTGACGGGTTACATCGTATTGCTGGCAGTATAAATCCACTTGAGATGCATGGAAACTTGAATTATTGTTATTGCACTTCATGCAGAGCCAAGTTTGATATGAAAGATACAGATGCTCATGTGGCAATTCCCTTATGCCCAAAATGTGGTGCCTACCTAAGACCTGATATTGTGTGGTTTGGAGAAATCCCTTATTACTTATACGAAATTGAGAATAGCCTAAAAAAGTGTGACGTGTTTATCATCATCGGTACTAGTGGTTCTGTGTATCCTGCTGCAGGTTTTGTAATGACTGCAAAGCTCATGGGAGCAGAAACTATAGCGATAAATCTGGATGCACCAGATAATCTATCCTTTATTGACGAGTTCCATCAAGGTAAATCTGGAACAATCCTTCCTTCGTTGGTGAAGAAATGGACTGCTATGGTGTAGCGTAGGACGCTGTTCCTGATATTGTAAAAACAACCGCCCTCGGCTGTTAGCACTCGAGGCGAGTGCTGTTACAGTATGCGAGGAATCGGTCTGCCTATTGCATAATAATTGAAGCCCATCTCTCGAACTACAGAAGGATTGTATAGGTTTCTCCCGTCGAATATCACCTTGCTCTTCATAAGCCCCGCTATCTTAGTAAAATCAGGATAGCGAAATTGATGCCATTCCGTAATTAGTAAAAGTGCGTCGGCATTTTCCAGAGCTTGATACTCACTTTCGCATAATATCACCTTAGAATTGTTGCTAAATATACGAGCTGCTTCATTCATTGCAACCGGATCGAAAGCTTTAATGGTAGCACCCAGGGCAATAAGTTCATTGATAATCACGACAGAAGGTGCTTCACGCATATCGTCAGTTTGAGGTTTGAAGGCTAAACCCCAAATAGCAAAACATTTACCGCTAAGATTGGTGCCAAAGTGTTTCTGCACTTTCTGTACGAGAATCATCTTTTGTCTTGCATTCACTTCTTCAACTGCCTTTAAAATAAGGGAATCATAACCTTTTTGGTCAGCCATGTGAATAAGTGCCTTGATGTCCTTCGGGAAACAGCTCCCCCCATAGCCAACTCCAGGATAAATGAAGTTGTAGCCTATCCTAGTGTCGCTTCCGATGCCATTGCGAACTTCGCTTACATCTGCACCATATTCATCACATAGCCGAGATATTTCGTTAATGAATGATATCTTTGTGGCGAGAAGTGCATTGGCTGCATATTTGGTCATTTCAGAAGAACGAATGTTCATTACCAACACTCTGTCCCTTGTCCTGCAAAAAGATGCATATAAGGCTCTCATCGTTTCGCCCACTTCCACGTTATCGGTGCCAATGACCACTCTATCAGGTTTCATAAAATCGTCAATTGCAGAGCCTTCTTTAAGAAACTCCGGATTAGACACCACATCAAATGGGATATCAAACCCTCTTTCTTGCAGCACTGCTAAAATCCTATTTCGCACTAGGTCAGCAGTTCCCACAGGTACCGTAGATTTATTTACAATAATCTTTGGTGCGTTCATCAATGCAGCTATTTCTGCTGCTGCTGCTAGTACATATTGCAAATCAGCAGAACCGTCTTCATCTGGGGGAGTGCCTACAGCGATGAAGATTATGCGGGATTCATCAACCGCAGTTTTCATATCGGTAGTGAAAGACAGTCTTCCCGCAGCAACATTCCGGTTTACCATTTCTTCCAGACCCGGTTCGTGAATAGGTATTTTGCCAGAATTAAGCATGTTTATTTTGCTTTCGTTTTTATCCACGCAAATAACATTGCTACCCATCTCTGCAAAACAAGCACCGCTTGTTAGCCCTACATATCCGCTGCCAATAACTGCTAATTTCATAATCTATCCTTTGCTATGAATGTCCTTAAAGTAATCAATAACTTGTTCCAAACCATCTTTGAGGTTAGTCTTTGGTTCCCAATCTAAAATAGCACTTGCTTTCGATATATCTAACAAGGAAACTCTTAGGTCGCCCTTGCGGGCATCACTGAAAGTAGGAGTAATATTAGTATGTAATTGCTTGTCTATTTCATTGTACAAATCTTCTGTGTGCGTAGTTACACATGTTCCGATATTGAAAGCTTGATTATCTCCCTTGCTAAGAACTGCTAAATTAGCCCTTACAACGTCTCCTACAAACACATAATCGCGTATCATCCCTCTGGGTTGGTCTGCGTATTTGCATATAGTGGGTGTCTTACCGGAAAGTAACATTTCTACAAAGAGAGATACAACTCCCGCCTCGCCATGAGCAACTTGCCGGGGTCCATATACATTAGCATAGCGCAAGACAGTGAAATCTAGCCCATATTGATGATGGTAATAATCAAGATATCTTTCACCCATCAGCTTATGAATAGCATAAACAGATAGCGGTTTGGGAGGGTAAGTTTCTGTAGTAGGAGTTTCTTCTGCCTCTCCATACATGGCACCGCCTGAAGAGATATAGATAACTTTCTTAAGCTTGTATTTCACGCAATTCTCAAGAACATTAATCACGCCTTTCACATTCACTTCAGCGTCGTATAAAGGATTAGCTATCGAGAGCGGAACACTAGCCTGAGCTGCATGATGATTTACTATATCTGGTTGTTCGGCTTCAAACACTTGCCCAATAGCTGGGTCGCAGATATCCATTTGATAAAAAGTAGCTTTGGGGTTTAGATTACGGAGTTGTCCGGTACTAAGATTATCAACAATTGCAACCTTGTGTCCTGCTTCCAAATAGGCATCGGCAACATGTGAGGCAATGAACCCTGCACCACCGGTAATAAGTATTTTCATTTCTCTCCCTCCACAATCTCAAACTCACCCAAAACTTTCACATCTTTGGGGTTTATCTTAACCAATACCGCCTGATGCAGCATATTCACTTGCAAATGAACTTCTGATATCTTCTCATGGCTTTCAACGATGCCCTTTGTTCCCTTAAAAGCTCCTGCTGTAATTTCCACTTCTAGTCCTTTTGATAACCAAAAGCCCGGCAGTACATCCACCTTTTTACTCTTGCTTTTATTCAGGTTTATCATATCATCCAGCAATTCATTTTGATCCACTACCTTAATAAAGCTTACAACATAGCCCGATATGTTTAAGGTCGTCTTTTGGTAGATGTCTATTACAACAAACAGATAACCGGGAAACATCACGTTGGCAAAGTTTACCTTACGGCGTTGGTATATCCTGGTAGCAGTAAACTGTGGCAGGTAGTAAGTAATCCCATTTTGCCTAGCATATTCCGCAAGTTTCTTTTCGCAGCGAGGCTTAGTGTGAATCACCACCCATCTAGAATCTCCTTCGGGGAGTTTCAATTCACCATATAATTCATCAATTAGAACGGGAGTATGTGTCGCCATAGTTTAATATCGGTAGTGCTCACTTTTGTAAGGACCCTCTATGGAGACACCTATATATTGGGCTTGCTTGTTAGACAGCGTTGTAAGCTGAACACCAAGCTTATCAAGATGCAATCTCGCCACTTCTTCATCTAAATATTTAGGTATGGTGTAAACACCAATCTCGTGTTTCTCTTCCCAAAGATTCATCTGAGCCAAGACTTGGTTACTAAAAGAACAGCTCATTACAAATGAAGGGTGCCCTGTGGCATTGCCAAGGTTCACTAAGCGTCCTTCTGATAGCAAGATAATCGCTTTGTCATTGGGGAGCTTTATTAAATCCACTTGGGGCTTTATGTTTACTTTTTCCACATTCTCCATTTCGTATAGCTTATAAACTTGTATCTCATTGTCAAAATGTCCGATATTACACACGATAGCGTTTGCTTTCATCTTCATCATATGGTCAACGCGTATTACGTCACAATTGCCTGTAGCAGTTACAAATATATCTGCCACTTCAATCATGTTATCCAAAGTATTTACTTCGAATCCTTCCATAGCTGCTTGTAATGCACAAATGGGGTCTATCTCGCTGACAATAACCCTTGCTCCGAAACCACGCATAGACTGTGCACAGCCTTTGCCCACATCCCCATAACCGCAAATCATTACAACCTTACCGGCTACCATGATGTCTGTCCCGCGCTTAATGCCATCAGCCAAGGATTCGCGACAGCCATAAAGATTATCAAACTTAGATTTCGTAACAGAATCGTTCACATTGATAGCTGGAAATAGTAATTCCCCTGTGGAAAACATCTGATACAAGCGATTTACACCAGTTGTAGTTTCCTCGCTTACGCCTTTTATTTTCTTCGCTGCTCGATGCCATTTTGTGGGGTCTTCAATAATACCGGAGATAATCAGCTTTTGCACCAGTCTCATTTCTTCAACTGTGGCATCTGCTTCCGGCAGTACACCATTAGCTGCATAAAGGGTTTCTAATCTGAATCCCTCATGTACCATTAGGGTTGCATCTCCCCCATCGTCAACAATCAGATCCGGGGCATCATCCCAAGATAGTGCTTGTAAGGTGCACCACCAGTATTCTTCCAAGTTTTCACCCTTCCAAGCAAAAACAGGGATGCCACGCTCTGCCATTGCAGCGGCAGCATGATCCTGAGTAGAGAATATATTGCAGCTTGCCCAACGCACCGAAGCACCAAGTTCTACCAGGGTTTCCATAAGTACGGCTGTTTGAACCGTCATGTGCAGGCTGCCTGTAATCTTTGCACCCAAAAGAGGCTTAGTACTACCATAGCGTTCTTTTAATGCAATAAGACCTGGCATTTCCACTTCTGCTAGTTCTATTTCTTTGCGTCCCCATGCTGCGAGTTTTATATCAGCAATACGGCATTCCATTAGTATCTCCTATTATAGCTAAATGAGGTCACGGATTTACATACCCATGACCTCAATATCAGATTATTATTTATCTACGGAATCTATCGTTTCTTCCACCATCATGGCGTCCACGATCTCCACCGCGGTCATCGCGGCGGGGCGGATATGAAGTTTGGGGACGGTCTTTGGGAGCATTGGGGTCTGGCTCTGGGTTCCCTTCCACGCCTTTCATGGTAAGTGAAAGCTTTCCTTTGTCCATTCCAAGTGATTTCACATGTACAATATCACCCATCTTAACCATATCCAAAGGATGGTTAATGCGGCTGGTGTGCATTTGCGACACGTGAACCATGCCTTCCTTGCTACCGTTGATTTTAACAAATACTCCATAAGGCTCTATCCTGGTAACGGGACCTTCGAACAATTCACCAACTTCAGGATCAATAGCTATGCCTTTGATAATGTCTTTAGCTTTAGTTATTGAAATCTTGTCTGGTGAAAGGATGCGCACGGTGCCGTCATCTTGGATGTCTATCTGCACTTGGCAACTTTCGATGATAGATTTAATCATCTTTCCAGCAGGCCCGATAATCTCGCCTATCTTCTCGATAGGAACCTTGAAGGATTCGATTCTGGGTGCACTTGCCGATAGGTCTTCTCTGGGTTCGGCGATACAATCTGCCATGATGTCTAATATGCTATTGCGTGCTACTCTGGCTTTTTCCAGAGCGATGCGCATAATGTGTTTGGTGATGCCTTCAATCTTGATATCCATCTGCATGGCAGTGATGCCATCTCTGGTACCGGCGCACTTGAAATCCATATCGCCAAGGTGATCTTCCAAGCCCATGATGTCTGTGAGCACTACGAAGTTTTCGCCTTCCATAATAAGTCCGTTGGCAATACCAGCTACAGGAGCTTTAATCGGCACTCCGCCCGCCATCATTGCTAAGCATCCGCTACAGATGGAAGCCATAGATGAAGAACCGTTTGATTCTAATGTTTCGGCTACAATCCGCATGGTATAGGGAAAGAGTTCCTTATCTGGAAGAACTGCTTTTAATGCGCGCTCAGCAAGGTTGCCATGACCTAGTTCTCTGCGACCTGTGGGTCCCATTCTTCCGGCTTCGCCAACGCTGAAAGGAGGAAAGTTATAGTGCAGATAAAAGCTTTTCTTATATTCACTTTCAAGCCCGTCTATAACCTGCTCGGCAGTGCCACCTGCTAGGGTAACAGTGCCTAAAGATTGGGTTTCGCCACGTGTGAACAAGGCTGAACCATGTACACGGGGGAGAATATCTATTTCACAGGTGATATCACGGATATCATCCAGACCGCGCCCATCAACACGATGGTGCTTGGTGAGGATAGATTCACGAACATAACGACGTAATAATTCTTCAAAAGCTGCTTTGTATGTCTTTTCATTCTCCAAGAACTCTTCTTCATTCTCGGCTGTATATTTCTCCACCATCTCAGCTTCAGCAGCATCAAAGGCATCCTGACGTTCCTGCTTACCAAGAATGATAGCAGCAGTAGCGATTTTAGCACCACAGGTGTTTTCCACTTTGTCCATTATTTCTTGGGGCATAATCGGCAGTATAACATCAACTTTAGCTTTGCCACATGTTGCTACAAAATCGTCTTGCAAAGCAACAAGCTTTTTAATCTCTTCATGCCCTGCGTAAACGCCATCAAGCATAATCTCTTCGCTCAATTCGTGAGCGGAAGATTCTATCATTACAATAGATTTACGTCCACCAGCTACGGTGAGATTCATCTTAGATTTCTCTGCTATTTCATTGAATATGGGATTTACAACGTATTCACCATCAATGTACCCTACGGTAACTCCGGCAATAGGTCCATGAAAAGGTATATCCGAAATGGAAAGAGCTAAAGAAGCTCCAAACACACCTAGTGTGGCTGCATCAGTAACACCATCGAAGGCAAGCACGTTTAAAACAACGTGTACCTGATTACGGAATCCATCGGGAAATAAAGGGCGGATGGAACGGTCGATAACACGTGCCATCAAAGTGGCATCTGTGGTAGGCTTAGCTTCACGCTTGAAGAAACCACCGGGGACTTTACCAGCAGCATACATCTTTTCAATGTAATCTACGGTTAAAGGAAAGAAATCCTGGTTCAAAGAGGCTTCTTTAGACATGGTGGCGGTAACTAGTACAGCGGTTTCACCATATTGGATAAAAACACTGCCATTTGCCTGTTTAGCCATTTTGCCAGTTTCTACGATAAGATGGCGACCGCAAAAATCCATTTCACGGCGGGTAATGTTGAAGTTATGCATAACTTCTCCTTATTTGTTTTCACTGCGGGGAGAAGAAGCAATAGGCTGAAAAGTTTGTTACAACTTCTTAGCTTATTGCTAATTACTCCCGTAGCAGTTTGATTTTAGCGTAAATAAGGAAAGTGGATCACCAGTTCTGCTGATCCACTTTTCCTTGTTAGTCATAATATCTTGGCGAGTTTGTTACTTTCTGATACCAAGTGCCTTGATTATTTCGCGGTAACGATTTATTTCCTTCCGCTTCAAATAATCAAGAAGGCGTCTGCGTTGCCCGATCAGTTTCAATAGACCACGCCGGGTGGAAAAGTCTTTCGCATGCAATTTTAGATGCTCGGTAATATCTTTGATTCTACGGGTGAGCATCGCAACTTGCACTTCCGGTGAGCCAGTGTCTGATTCATGGAGTTTAAACTCTACCATGATAGCTGTTTTAGCCTCAGGTGTTAACGGCATTTCATCCTCCAGATGATTTTAGTAAGGTCATTATTTATGTGGGGCAGATTTTGTAAAGGGATTTCTTTTGGGTTAGCGGGTTAGCAGGTTAGATGGTTAGCAGGTTAGCGGGTTAGCAGGTTAGATGGTTAGCAGGTTAACGGGTTAGGCGGGGTGCTTATAGTTGGATTGCTTATGTGTTATCAGGTTAACGGGTTAGTTAGAAGGTTAATGGGTGTTTGCTTTGATAAGTCCTAAGAGTTGCCGCTTTACGGATAGTGATAAGTTCTTGCAAATAGTTGCTTTTTCTTGATTAATAATAAAGCCTAACATTAGCGCAATATCAAGCTGAGTTTGTAATTCTGCCAGAGAGCCAAGGGCAATATTGAGGAAATTGAGTAGTTCCTTAGGTGTCTTTCTGCCACAACCTTCTGCTATGTTTGAAGGAATGGAAATCGCTGCTCTTTTCATTTGAGAAGTTAAACCCCATAACTCGTCTTTGGGGAATTCACTTGTAATTGCATAAATCTCTTTAACCAAGAGCATACTGGATTTGTAAACTTCCAATTCTGTGTGCATCATAAAAAACTCTCATCTCATATTTCGCTAAAAGCCATTAACCTTCTAACTAACCCGTTAACCTGCTAACCTGCTAACCTGCTAACCTGCTAACCATCTAACCTGCTAACCCGCTAACCTGCTAACCCGCTAACCTGCTAACCCGCTAACCCGCTAACCTGCTAACCTGCTAACCATCTAACCTGCTAACCTGCTAACCCGCTAACCCAAACCTGGTGGAGGTGGCGGGGATCGAACCCGCGTCCAAAAAACCGATTGCAAGCAAATCTACATGTTTAGTTGTCGTTTAAGTCTCAGCTTTTGGGGTAAAGACAATCAGACCCCCGAAAGCCCAGCCAATAGTCTTAAGCGGAAATTATCGGCAATCGCTTCCGCAGCATCCGTACTGTTTCGACGCCCAATCCCCTCCCGACGGCACGAAGAGGTTGAACGAAAGCAGCTTATGCTGCTAAGGAGTAATTGTTATTTGCAATTAATTTTGTGTGCTCTCTTGTTAACGGAGTGGAAAAAGCGTCTCCGACATGCATCACTCACACCCTGGTTCCCTGTCGAAACCATTTCACCCCCTATACGCTTAGTTAAAGATCTATACTATCCAATATATTGGGAGTTACTTCCGTGTCAACATAAATCTATCAGGTTTCGCAATATCCCTTAGAGACTGTTTAAATCTCAGTTCGATATTTAGCAGGTTTTGCGCTTGCCTCGGGTTACACAAAATAAGGAGGCAGTGATTCTTGGGTGGATACTTTTAAGGGTTACACGCCCAAGTTGCGGATGAAGGATAAGCGAGTTCGTAGGGGCACTCTCCGAAGTGCCCTTATGACAAGTTGTGTGGCGGTTTTTAGGGCGGTTCAGAGACCGCCCCTACGACAGTTAAAGTTTTATCCTTTTCTTGCTACACGGAATCCACTGAAATTACTTTCTATGTTCGTATCGGTGTAAAATCTACGGGCATTAGTGCAATTGCTGGGATCGCTGCTCCAGCTTCCGCCACGCAATACTCTATGACTTCCAGTACTGGGTCCCACAGGGTTAAGCACGTCGGTTGTAGAGTACTGATAGTTATAGATATCCCAACAGAACTCCCACACATTACCGCTCATATCGTAAAGACCCAATTCGTTTGGCAATTTAGTACCTACATTGTTCACGGTAGTTGCATTACCATTATACCAAGCTACTTCATCAATAGCATTGGAGCCACTGTATGTATAAGTGCTGGATGGAATACCGCCTTGTGCCGCATACATCCATTCCATCTCAGTGGGCAGTCTATATCCATTAGCTTTCCAATTGCATGTTAACAATACGTGATTAACGGCAGAATTCCATCCAACAGGCCACAAATCAGGATTAACGCCCAGATTATCATAGTTGTAACATGGTTGGTATCCCTCAACTAAGCTTCTCCGATTACAATACTCTATTGCTTTACCCCATGTTACTGCTTCGGTTGTCTCTTCATGGAGTCCAGTGATGGGTTTTTCATTTTCAATGTCAATTTCTCCACTAATCGGCATGATATAATGCCACTCCAGCTCAGTTACCTCGCGTTTGCCAATATAATAAGGTGAGAGGGTAACATTTGAACTACCGTTGTTGAATGTTCCTGCATTTACCAATTGCATCTGGTCGGCAAGATTGATAATGTAATAGGATGTTTCTCCCTGGCTAGGCTGCCAACCACTTTTAAAGGCTGTAGCTTTAATTACCATATTGGATGAAACATTTAGAGGATTGGAATATAGATTTGATTCTTCTGTAGGCTCTGTACCATCTGTTGTATGTCTTATCTGAGTTCCACTAGTGGAACTGGAGATATTAACTGTCTGCCCAATTGCATAATGTCCACTTGGGGGGGTGAATATTGGTTTCAGTAATTGCATTACAAAAACAGCCGTAGTAACTTCGCTGGGAGGCTTTCCTTCAAGAAACGCTCTGCTTTTCAGGGTAGTGGAACTGCTGATCTGAAATGGGACAGAATATAAGGTAGATGTTGCTACTGGATCACTTCCGTCCACAGTGTAGCGTATCAGTGCTCCAGGAGTTGTACATGATATTGTTACTGTTCGTGGAGCGTTAAACACGCCTCCTGAAGGTGAGATGCTGGGACGTGCCATTGTTGTATATATGTAATTGGCAGTTTGAACTGCGCTTGATATCCATCCAGACTTAAAAGCCTTAGCTTTAAGGGTGCTGCTTGCGGTAATATGCACAAATCCGCTATAAGCTTGAGATTCATTTGTTGGGTCGGCACCATCTGTGGTGTATCGGATATTTACTCCAGAAGTAGAGCATGATATGAGTACGTCAACAGGTTCGTCGTAAGTACCCCCGGCTGGAGAAAATGTTGGCGTGGCTATTTGTTCATCATTCTGGGTAGTAGTTTTACTGCTACACGAAAACAAAGCTATACCAAGAAGCACTGCCACTAAAATCTTTATAATCATTCTCATAGTAATCCTCTCAATGTTTTGGTTCAAATGTTAAGGTGAGATATCTGCACATTACAGCTTCATGCCCAATGAAAAGACCACAGACCTAAGTTTAAACTCAGTCTGATATGGGGCATCCCCTACAGGATTTATCCCCATGGTGAATCGGCAGTCTAAGATAAACGCATCTTTGCCAAAACCAAATCTAAACAAATCCTTCAGCCCGAAACCAAATCCCATAACAATATCAAACTTGTAGGGCAGTAGTTTGTCTGCACCATTATCATGGTATTGGCTCTTGTAGTATTGGCTAAGATCACTATCTGTCTGGCTATTGCTTACAAATTCATTTATATCATCATCAAGAGCTTTAATACCCTTATATTTATCTGATTTATTGCTTAGAAGCAGAGATATTGAGGGACCTGCATACACAAATGCACCAGTATAATAACCTCCGCTAACTGCGGAAGCTACTTCTTGCTGTAAACGGATTAAAACTGGTATGGTCAAATAATCTTGGGTTCGCTCAATTTTCCCGCTTAATGTATCTGCAAATTCAGTTGCAAGAAACATGTTGTTGGTGTTTAGAGTTTTTCCCTCAAACTTTTGAGTATAACGATATCTCTGCCATATCATCTCCGATTGAAGCCTGATGGAATCATGATTGTTAGTTAGCTTTATTGAGCCATAAACGCCCAAGTTGTGCGACACCCCATGTTCATTATCAATAGATTCTAATCTGAGGTATCCAAACTCGCTGGCAGCACCGGAAACCACAGTGGAAATACTATAATCAATAATGTAATGTGCATCATCTCCATAAATATTAGAAGTTCCCATGCCATACTTAACACCCCAATCGACCCCATAAGACCACAAACAACAGAATGCCAAAGCCATTACAGATAGTGCAATAGTCATTTTATACATAATTTCTCCTTAACAGCAAGTCGTTCTTAACAGCAAACTTTACAATATAGAAACCTAAACTCTTTTGAGACAATCGCAAACACATCTAACTAACAATCCCCTTTTTATAACGAATCTATTAGGTAAAAAAGCATGTACACACTCTGATTTGTCTCTTTATCTTGTCAATATAAATCTATCTGATTGGCTTTATAGTTAGGTTTTACAACAGTGTTCATTAATCCTTACTTGCTAAATTCTCAGGTATTTTTCAGGTGATTCCCATGCGACCCCCACGTGGCGACGTGGGAATCACATGGGAATCACCCTGGATTAACCTGATATTTTAGCAAGGAGCAATACAAATTGGAGGGGGCATAGTACCGTAATGGCATTCGCCCCAACTGCCCACATCCGAGGCGGCTGTGATTACTGATAATTTGATTTATCTTGACAGTTAACACCGTAAGTGAATATTAACGACTGAAGAAAAGGAGGATATATGAAAATATCCGCATTGATGTATGCAATAGTAATTATATCGTTTTTTATGCCATTTTTTATGGTGAGTTGTGAAAAGACTGAGCTAATGACCATTAAGGGCATTCAGCTTGTTACCGGAGGCAAATCTGAGCTTAAAGTGGATAATCTCTTTGCAGGAATGGGTGATAACTCTGAAAAAGAGCAGAAACCCCAAAAAATTAGTGCCCATCCTTTGGCGATTATCGCAATAGCTGTTGCGGTGCTTGCTTTGTTGTCCTCTTTTTTACTCCCCCGGAAAATGTACTTTGTGCCGGTAATATTTAGCATTATGGGCGTAGTATTTCTATATTTGCTAAAAGGTGGCATGGCAGCAATGCTAGCTAAAGCTGATACTGGCATGGGATCCGCATTAGACCTCTCAAAGATGTTAAGAGTTAGCCCACTTTATGGCTTTTGGGTTGCCAATGCTGCATTCTTGGGCGGTGCTCTCATATCGCTGTTTCTAGGTATAAAAAAGAAAGAAGAGCCTTTAGCAATACCTCTTTCAGCCGATGCTGAGTTTATAGATCCCATGGCAGTTCTACCGGAAGATTATTTACCGGAGACAGAATTCACCGATACCGAAGTTGACGACAGTGAAGACATTGAACAAGTAGAAGAGAATATAAACAAAGAAGTTTAAACTGAGACCTTGTAATGATTGAAGCAAGCAAAGAACTAAGATGGATTAGAATACTGCTGACAATAATTGCATTGCCGATTGTTGTAATTATTCTTAAAACGCTAAAGGATATTTTCATACCCCTGATATTCGCTATCTTTCTTACTTTCGTATTTGCTCCATTAACCGCATATCTTAAGAAGCGGCATGTACCTTTATGGCTGATTATACTGCTTACGCTTGTGATATTAGCAGCTTCATTTAGTATAATTGTCTTTATCGTATATGCCGCTTCAAACAATTTAATTTCTAGTTTGCCAAATTATCAGCAACGATTTGAACAGCTTGTAACTGAAGGGTCTCAATATTTGACGGATTTCTCCAATCGGATCGATGTGGCAGCTAAGAGTTTCCCGTTGCTGGATTTGAGTACACTACTATCAGGGAGTTCATTTTCTATCACAACTACTATTAGTAATGCCATGAATTCTATTATGGATGTTATTTGGAATCTCTTTTTGATCTTGATATTCATGATCTTTATGCTCCTTGAGGCAGATAGAATAGAGCCTCGATTCCAAAAAGCAATGAGCAAACAAAGCAGGAGCGATACCATATCAAGTTTTAAGAATATTCGGACTCAAATCCAGAACTATTTAATCGTTAAGACCCTGATTAGTCTCGCCACTGCAATAGTTGGTATGGGTTTGATGTTATTGTTTAGAGTAGATTTTATTCTTGTTTGCGGCATACTATTTTTTGTTCTTAACTTTATCCCCAATATCGGGTCTATTATAGCTTCAACCATTCCCGTTCTTATCCTGTTTATGCAAAGGGGTTTCTGTTTCCAAATGGCTTTGTTTAGCATTTTTATCATCGCTACTCAGATGTTTTTTGGCAATATTCTAGAGCCTAAGCTACAGGGACAAAGACTTAATTTAGCACCTATTGTGGTGTTGATTTCGTTAATCTTCTGGGGTTGGTTATGGGGAATTGTAGGTATGTTGATTTGTGTCCCTCTCACCTCTGCAATTAATATTATTTTAAAGCAGATTGATCCGGACAACGTTATCTCCGCTTTGATAAGCAGCTAATGCTTGCCTCCTACCCGCTTCTTGATCTCAGCTATATTAATATGGGTTTAGCCCAAGCCACCGTTTACAAGGCGAAACCTGCGCCCGCAAGCTACGTTTCTGCCTTTGTCCCAAAAAGCTCTTATGTTTCCTTGGGTGCCAGTAACAAGCTTGAAACCAATGTAAATGTAATTGATTGTCTCTCCGACGGGATAGAAGTTTTTAGAAGGCTTAGCGGTGGGGAGGCAGTATTTCTTTCCCCTAATTGCGTTGTATATTCAAAGATATTAGTCGATGATACCCTGCCTAAATCCGAGGAAGCATTCAGTTCGAACCTAGAATTCGTATCTAGTGCACTGCAAGCCTTGGGGGTTAACGGTATTAGAAGGCAAGGAAA